>JALNXV010000004.1 GCA_023230175.1 Candidatus Cloacimonadota bacterium | reverse complement strand
GACTTATGAGATTATTTATGTCAGACTTATCAATGATATATACCCCTCTTTGTCCCATTGCTGTTATGATATGAGTATCTGTTAAAACTATTTTATTGATGGCATTAGGTACAATTGTTCTATTAGTTACAACTAATTGAAGGTTCGAATCATTATGATTGTAAGTGCCTTGAAGCAAAATATTGTCTGCTGAAAAACCGGCAATATAAATATTGAAAAGATTTGTATCAGTATTTTCGTCAAATTCTATACTTCTTATATATTGAGGAGAATTTGAAATTTCAAGATTTTCATTGATATCATAATCTGATAAATCTGATGTAGGGGTTTCAAAATTCAAGCTATGAAGGCTATGAACATCAGATTTGGTTCTATCAAAAACAAATAGGACTTTATGCTCTTGATTAAATTTTGTAATTATTGATTTTCTTAATTGACCTGCAGTTGGTAATTCATCAATTCTGATAATTTGAGTAGCCATTGAACGATTAAATATACTGAATCCAAGAAGATCTTCTGCGATAAAAATATAATCATCTGATATATCAATATCTACAGGTTGTCCTGTTATATTGTAGGTTTGTACTTTCTGTAAAATGCTTTCATCTTGTGGATTGTAAGGATCATTTGCTTTAGAACAAGCACTTAAGAGTAATATAACGGATAATACTATTATAATCATCTTTTTCATATAGATAACTCCTCTAAATATAAATTATTTTAATATATGTTTTAATTATCATTGCACTTGATATCGAACTATCCCATGAGATTTACTGCTGATATATAAATCATTGCTGAAAAACAAGATTTTGTGGACATATCCGATTTCATCTTCATCAAGATGGTCAATAAGAATTGGTGTAGTTGGATTTGAGATATCATATAAATAAACACCACCGGAACCTGACCCTAAAGCTAAAAATCTACCGGAGATATCTATCGACGAAGCAAAACCATTTGTAAGTCTTGCTGATGCTTCTAATAAAATAGGATTACTGATGTCAGTAATATCAATTATTTGTAAACCTTGTTGACGGTCAGCAACATAAATATTGTTGTTATTGATAATCATATCTCTTGCTTCGCCGGGTGTATTAATTTGATGAATTTCTGTTAAATTAGTTTTGTCATAAATAACAATTCCTCTTTGTCCCATCGCAGTAAAGATATGATTATTGGTTGATTTGATTTTAAAAATTGAATTTGGCACAGAATATGGAGTCATATTGAGTGGATTTGAAAGCGTAGAGTTATAAGTATAAATGCCTTCCATTAATTGGTTTTTATTTTCATCGAATTTAAAATTAGTTAAATACATTTTGAATTTAGTATCTTCATCAGGTATAGTTTCGAAGATAATATCTCTTACATTATAAGCTGAACCAATTATTCTTTTTACTGGATAATCATTAATGGATGAATGTAATGTATCAACATTAATAGCATATAAAACATGTCCATTTGTTCTGTCAACAACAAATAACATTTTAAAATCATTGTTGTATCTTACGAGAGGAACATTTCTTATCTGTAACATATTATGTTCATTTGCTCTTAAATGTAATTCACTGCTTTGTCTATTGAAAATACTAAAACCAATCTCATCTTCTGCGACAAAAATACACTCGTCCGATACATCAAAATCTACCGGGTCTCCAATAACCGGATATGTTTGAACAAATTCTAATTGAGCTTCTAATGAGTTTCTGTCTGCTTCTTTAGCACAACCAAGCAAAAAACTCATTATAATAAAAAAAGAAAGATAAATATAAGATTTCATTGATTCCTCCACAAGTCTATTAAAAGCAATATTCATTCCTATTTTATTTATTGTATTTAAAATAAATTTAATTTTGTATGATATCGTCTTTATGTGTTTGTAAGTTTTGAATAACTTTTAACATATTTTGATAATGTGAGCCTTTCCAATAAAATTTACCGCATCTTGGGCAATATGAAAGGTCATTATGAAATTCTTTAGGAATATTTTCTACAAGTTGGGGAGAAGAGCATAAGATTTTTTGTAGAGTATCATAGTCAATTTTTGTAAGTAATCGGTTACATTCTATACAGCGATTTGCAATTAAATCAAAGTTTATTGGAAAGTTGGGGAATAGTTCGTTAAGTTGCTTTAAGTAATCTTCATTATTAATGATAACTTTACTACACTTTAGACTTTTTAATTTTTTGTTTCTTGTGAGTAGAATTCTTCTATCTTTTATACATAAATTTTGGATTTGTATTTTACTTAATTCTTGACGTATAACTGCATCAAAACCAATGAACCTTATCCATTTGCATAATCTTGCAACGTTAATGTCACAGAAGAATTTTATTGCCATATCAAAAATTAATCTCTAGAATTTCTTAGTAAAATCATTCTAATAAGTTGCATTAGAGCCATTAAAGTAGATGCTACATAAGTAAGGGCAGCTGCGTTTAGCATTTTTTTACAGTAAGATAATTCTTGTGGAGATGAAGTGTAGCCATTGGAAAGTTGTATTATTGCTCTTGAAGATGCATTAAATTCTACCGGAAGAGTAACAAGGTGAAAGATTAGGGCTGCAGCAAAGAATATAATACCTAAGGTCATTAGTTGTGTAAATTGAAAAAAGAAACCTAAGAGAAACAGAGGCATAGCCGATTGTGAACCAATATTGGCTATAGGCAGTAATTGTCCCCTAAGTACAACCGGATAATATCCGTTGGCGTGTTGAAGTGCATGTCCAACTTCGTGAGCAGCAATACTAATGGAGGCTATGGACCGACCATAGAAAACCTCTTCAGATAGATGAACTTCTTGTTTTCCGGGATGATAATGGTCTGTTAGATGCCCTTTTTCCGGTATTACCGGAATATGTGATAAGCCATTTTTTTGTAAAATAGATTCTGCTACTTCAGCTCCTGTTGCATCAAAGGAATTAGTGACTTTTTTTAACTTTTCATAAGTTCCTTTAACATTTGACTGTGCCCAAAAAGCTAAAATTAAAACAGGTATTATTAATAAAATTGTATTATCAAATAAGTATAACATAAAATCCTCCATTAATTAAGTAAATAAGAATGTTTTAATTTATAATCTAATATTTTTTTATATAATTGCAAGGCGGTTTCAATACTTTTTTCATCAGGTAAGAATTTACTTGAGTGTAAGTCTTCTTTATTTTTATTTGACTTTGGGTTATGAGTTCCTAACCAAAATAGCATTCCGGGATACAATGTAGTAAAGAATCCAAAATCTTCACCGGTCATTGAACTGTCTACATTTATAATTTCAATCGAAGTATCTGAAAGCAAAGAATGAGTAAGATTAACTAACTTTTCGTTATTTACCACCGGGTCATAAGAAGATAAAAGACTTACTTTAACATCAATTTCATAACTTTGTTTAATGCCTTCAGCAACTTTTAACATTAATTGATTGATTTTTTCTTTGTTTGTTTTGGTAAGACATCTACTTGTGCCTTCAAGCTTACAATAATCCGGGATGACATTACGAACAGTTCCTGCATTAGCCTTTCCTATATGAAATATTACAGCATCTTGAGCCGGGAATCTTTTATTTAATAGAGTATTCATTTCTGAATAGAAAGCCATAGCAGCTATTAAGGCATCATTACCTTTATGAGGTGTAGCAACATGGCCTGATTTGCCGAAGAATTCTATGTTGAATTCTTGAGGGATTCCAAAGATGATACCTGATTTTAAACCGATTTGACCGAGTGTATATTCTCCGGATACATGCAAAGCAAAAGCAGCTTCAATATTGTAGTTATTAAAAATACCTGTTTTTAAAATATGTTCAGCTCCTCCACTACCTTCTTCTGCAGGTTGAAAGAGGAATAATATATTGATTTTGAGATTATTTTTTATAACATAATGAATTAACCCTATTAAAATAGTCATATGGATGTCATGGCCACAAGCATGGGCGAAGCCATTATTCTGTGACATAAAATTACATTCTGTTTTTTCTTGTATTGGTAAGGCGTCCATATCGGCTCTAAAGAGTAAATAATCGCCTGTCCCTTGAGAGTATTCATATAAGAGACCGGTTGGTTGGAATTCCGTTAATTTCAGTTGTTTATATGTATTAAGCTGATTTTTAATTAATTCTTGTGTTTGGAACTCATTAAATGCAATCTCCGGTATCCTATGAAGTTTTTTTCTGAACTCGTACAGGTAATTTAAATTAAACATTTATTGCCTTTCTATTAAAAGATTATTTCTATCCAGATATCTAGAGTAAATATATTGATTTTTTCATCAGTCTTTTTGTTATTTGTGATGTCAAAAGTTCCGGATAACCCGCCTTTAACATTTCTATGAAAATTATATGAAGCTCTTGGAGTGATAGTAAATTTATTAGTGTCTCTGTCAATCTGCTTGCTATCTCTACCTTGAGTTGAGCTTGTTTCTGTTTCATAATTAACTTGAAGTTCAGACTGCATTTGGTTTTTAAAATATAATTTTTTCTTCATAAAAGGTAATTTAATACCTTGGTCAGCACTGAAAGAATAGCTTACTGAGCCTGAGTATGTCATTTTATTGCTGTCTCTTATGATATCGAAGCCGGATTGATATGTTATATTTTCAGTAGTATTTTTTGTTACAGATAATGAGCTAGAAACATCATTTGTCCAATTTCCTGTCCATCCGAGTAATGGATTAAATGAATGAGTTATCGCTTTTGTTTTTGGTGTTTCCCAGTCAACATCTCCTGTAAGTCTTTCAGTGTAGCTATATGATGTAGAGATTCTGGAACTACTTAACCATTTTTCGACTCGGATAAGTCTTTCAAAATTAATTAATGATACTTTAACATCCGGCCATACCGTTGTAATAGATTGGTTGGTTGCTGAAGCATAGGTTCTTTGGATTTGATAAGAGTATCTCCAGTCGGTTGTGATATTTCTCATTAATGGGAAACCTGTACTGACAGAATAGCTGTCATTGTTATTCTTTTGTCTAATTTCTTCATTTGATAAAATATGAGGGATACCTAATTGATAAAGGAATTTGGGTCTATTTTCTCTTTGATCAAATCTTGTACCATAAAGATTTTCATAACTAACATTAAAGTTTTGTAATCTAGCTAAAAATCCAAAGAAATCTGCGACAATAGCCTTATTGAAAGCAGGTCTTATAGGCTTATTTATAGAGAGAGTATCTGTTTTTGTTTTTTCATTTTTTATATTTTTATCTGCTTCATTATCTTTTTGATATTCAAGTTCTTTTTCTTTACTAAGATAAGAGTCTTCATATTCTTTTTTATCATAGTCTAGTGTTGTTTCATTAAAGGTTTTATCATCAAAGTCTTTTTTGTCTTCTATTGTTTTGTCATTAGTCGTTTTATCGTCAAAGCCGACACCACTTTCTCTTTGATTGGCTGTATATTGTTTTCCCGATTCTTTGTTAATCCAATTTGCCAAAGAAGAAAACCAATCGCTATTTTTTATTGTTATTGTTGTTTTAATATTTCTGTTTACATTACCTTCATAGCGGTTTACAGTTTCTTGAACTCCTTCGTTGTTGTTTTGAGTGATTTGTCTTCTATTTTCTCGATAGATAGCGGATGCTGTAAGTTGAACATTAGCTAGAGCTGTTGTATAAAAAGGAGTATATCCGTATTGAATATCTTGATTTCTTTCAGTTTCTTGACCGATATTGATATTTTTAATTCTTTTTTCTGACATAAGGTCTCTTTTTGTAGAAAGTTTCCAAGAGGTATTCATATCAGAAAAGATATCATATTTAATTTCATTTGAGGTTTCTAAGTTTTTGGTGTTGATAGTTTGGGCTCTTGGTTTCCAAATATCGTCGGTAGTATTCCAGTCCCATCTTTTTGGGAATTCACCTCTTAAGGTTGCACTATTTGAAAATGATTTAGGAGCAAAAAACCAATAATAATCTCCAAAAAGTTTTAGTTTGATATTACTTTCGGGTAGGCTAAGGTTATAGCTTCCGTTATATTTCCAACTGATTGTAGTATCAGCTTTTGTTGCAGAATTTGTTTGAGTTTCTTTAATGGTTGCTCCGATAGACATATTTTTTAAAGTATAAGCGACGAATTTATTTGAAGGAGTTTTTGTCATACTCAGAGATGTATCGGCTTGTCTTGTATCGGATATATTTTTCTCTTTTTCTTTTTCTTCTACTGACAGGCTTTCTCTTAATATATCAGAGTTACTTTTATATTTAGGGATTCCAATGCTATGATTTTTAGACATATTAAGAGGGAATCTTAAACCCCAATTTATGGGAAAAAATTTATGCAAGGAATATGAATTTGAAATATTAAAGATAACTTTATCTTCTAAATTTGTTGCTGAGGTCATATTTCTTGATGTAGAAGTATAAAAATCTGATGTTTTCCATTCATAATCTAGTTTTAGGTTAGAAAAGTCTGCAAATTTAACATCAAGAGTTGTTCTAGCGGCATAGCCGATATTTTGATTAGGCACAGCTACTCTAATATCATTAAAATAGATTGTACCATTAAAAGTATTTTCATTTTCAGGAACCTGAATACCAATTGCGATTTCTCTGATGTTACTCATAGTGGGTTTTCTGATTTTTCGATAAGTAATATTATCTTTAATGTATAATGTATCGTTATCGGCATTTATAGATTTTAAAGTTGTAATATCGGTATAGTTTATCTCAATTTCTTGCCAATAAGACAGATTCATTTTTTGTTCAAAATCATTAACTTTTACTTTTTTTTGAATTTCGTAATAATTTAGAGAATCAGCACCGATTCTAAAAATTATATTTAGTGAATCAGCGTTAAACAGATTATTTTCTTTTTCAGTGTAAATCCAATATCTTAATTTATTATATGACAGTAAGTTATATTGCTCATTAAATCTTTGTCTGGCAAGGCTAATATGACCTGCTTGTATATTGTTATAATTTATCTCTAAAGCTTGTTCAAAAGAGATTTCTCCATCTTTACCTTTTTCAGTAGTTTTAGGAGGGGCTGTATAATGTGTTGATTTTTGATTGTCAATGGTTTCAATAGAAAGATATTCATCATTAGAATCTAAAGTGATTTCAGAAATTAGAGATTCAGTTAAATCTTCTCTTTCTTTAATTGCCATTTTTTGCCATTTATTACCTATAACATCAAGATAAACGAGGTTAATTTTTGCTTTGTCTTCAGTTTCAAACCAGACTTTTACATAAGAGATTTTGCTAAGGTTTGCATAGGAATTACTTACATTTGATAATTCTGATAATTGAGGGTTGTTTTTTAAAGGGACACGATAAAGATGCCAACCGTTGAATTCACTTAAAAAATATGGTGATTGTTGATCATTTAATGGAACTTGGAATCTAAAAAACCTTTCAGTTATATCTAACATACCATTACCATTTAGGTCTTCAGTATCTAATCTTCCGTTTCCTTCAGTACCATTAATATGTGGGAATTCATTATCTATCTCGTCATTACTGAAATAATCAAATGGATCATAACCTTGTTCTTCTCGGGGGATATTGTCTAATCCAATATCTTCCATATATTCTAATTGACCATTTAGATCTCCACCGTTACATCCGTCCTCAGTGTTGAGTATGCCTCTTCCACCGTTGTATGTGTAAAAGTCTTCACTTATATCACCCATATCAAGATACATACGTACTTGAGAGCCGGCATTCAGACTATCAACTTTTACTAGAAATTCTATATATTCTTTATCTGAAAAATCTACTTGATTGCCAATATATCTTTGTAAGCCACCCCATATTGGGGCAGAGATTCCGGGTATATGAATTTCCGGAGGAGAAATTTTTAATGATAATACAGATAGTTTTTCATTACCTTCTTTTTCGGATAAGGTTATTGGGTCAAATACATCTTTGTAATAAACATTGTTTGGATTAAACCAATTAACTCTACCTCTGACAAAATTAGTCATAAATGGATTGCTGGCAGGCACCCAATTAGTACGCATTATACCTAAAGGGTACGAATCAAGTATTGATTCCATATCATCTAACCAAGCTTCATCTCCGTGTCCAAAAGTATCACTACCGTGAATATGTGGTGAATTTAAGGCAATTTCACCGGATAAACTGATACTTGATTCTTCATCGGTTTGAATAAATGGTATTAAATCAATAGCTTTAGTCATAAACGGGGGTTTTACTTTTAATTCTCCATCAACATTAGCAAGTATTAGGGATCTGCTTTCATTTCCTATTTTAGGTCTTTTATCCGAAATTTTTTCTGAGTGGTAGATAAATGTACCCCCAAGCCGTAAGTAGTCAGATCTTGTCCAATCAGCTCTAAACCCAAACAAGGTTTTAGATTCAATAGAGAAAATGGGTTTATTTTCATAGTCTATTTGAATATCAGCGTCAGGATCTTTGCCTTCAGGGGTTAAAAAAGTAACTGTACCAAAATCATAATCTACGAGATAATCAACATTTTCAGTTAATGTTTTATTATTTATTTTTACAGTTACAGAACCCGGTAAAATCATCATTCCAAGGTTTACTTGGTCTCTTCCTATTTGACCTTTAATAAATAAATAATGCATAAATTGATCATTTGTTACTGTATCTTGATAATACATTAGTTCGTCATTTAAACCTAAAAAAGGATTAATAAAAGGTATAATGACGAGACCACTTGATAAATTTACTGTTGCGTCGTCACCATTAATTCTGCCATCATCATTAGTGTCAAGTTTAAGATAATCATTATATGTCATTCCTGAAGCACCTTGTATTGAATCCGGGACAGTATATATTCTTTCTCTGGTAGAACTTTCTGTGTAAACTTCTAATAAAAAACCGTCATTTTTGACGTTTTTCATATTTAAATTATATATATTTCTCGCTTCGTATTTCCATGTATATGATGTTGATTCATGGTTTTTTATCTTAAGAGGCTTTAAGGTAATCTCTGTACCTTCAGCATTACCTATACGAGTTCCGTTTCTATTTATATATGCAATTGCTACAGTATATTTTCTCTCAATATTTTCATATATGGAGATTAATCCTGTATCATAATCTACTACGTAATCAGTTCCTTCAATTTTAGCATCAAAAAAATATTCCATAGTACTGAGATTACCGTTTTCATCTATGATTTTACCCGGAATAGCAACGTTATTATTATTTGCATTGTCATCATCAATGAATAATTGAACGGTTCCATCTTGAGGTAAAATGCCGGGATTTTCGATATACCATGCTCCCATAGGGTCAGTTTTGATTGCATTATCAACCCAGCCTTGGGGACACAAACCGGATTCTGCATCACTTTGGGTATATAAGGAAAATACTTCGTTTGGATTTACACTATAAAAAAAAGATCTTTTAGAAAAATCTTTACTTTTAATTACAGTTGAATCCGCCTGAGCACTACCTTTGAATGATTGAGAATTTTTTTGAGCTTCTTCTTTACTTGCTATCGCAGTTAAAGATAAATCACCGATTTTTAAGATAGATTTTATGCCAAATAGACCTTGTGATGAAGCGGAAACGCTGATATATTTTGATCCGGTGATTGAAAGTGAAGTATTTCCGGCTTCTATTGATTGGACTATTTCGTCTTCATCACCTGTGTATGAAATATTTATATTATTAGGGTCCAAAATGTTTGTTTCTTGGTCCGAATTGTATTTTATATTGACATTGATTTTTTCACCGATGGTACCTTCGAGGTTAAGATTTAAATCTTGTTTCATTGTTAAATCAAAGTTTGCACTGTCGGTATATTCAGATAATTGTTTTGTGTCTCTTTTAGTCCTGCTTGCACTTACAGTAATCTTTTGGCTACCTGATAAATTAAGTCTACCTGCTTGTGAACCCATATTTTTTCTAACTGTTCTGGGCATAGCCATTGGTGGGAGTTTTATGATGATATCCGGTATTAAACCTGCTTGAGCATCTCTTTCAGTATCTGAGAAATTATTATATTTTAATTCCAGCATTTCTTTTTCAAATACTGCCCCAAATATCTTATCCATATATTGGTCATAAGATATATAAATTGGATTAGTTAATTCGTATTTACCATTTTTTATTGATAAAATAATTCTTTTTTTTTCTGTATCTACTGTATGCTCAATTTCTTGGTTCATTGAAGGTAAAAAATAATAGAAACTACCCAAAATTGTTAGACCGTCAGGGTTGTTATAATATTTAGGGGTATTGTTTTCTATTGGGATATGCCCGGTTAAGGATAGTTTAGGCTCAATAAAACCCGAAGAATTTGAATACAAATAACTAAATATTAGTATTATAAAAATCAGAAGACATTTTTTATTCATTAACTCACCATTATTGCGACATTTATAATATAACTAACCTAAAATCATAAATTAAGTTACCAATATTTTTTTTGTTATTAAAAATAAGCCATCTAAAGTAAGGCTTTTATCAACAATGTCAATATTTTTACTTTGTTCAGATACTAAAGTAGAGATACCTCCGGTTGCGACAGTTGTTATGGGAGTAAAATCAGAAAATATTGTTTTTATCTCATTAATAAATCCATCTAAAGCAAAGGCATGACCTTTTATTAAACCGGATAATAAAGCATCTTTTGTTGTTAAACCTAAAGTAGTTTTAGGGCTTTCGAGTTGAATATTTGATAATAAAGCTGCCTTTTCAAACAAATTATGAGCCCCTGTAACTAATCCCGGAAGGATTGCTGTACCATTAAATGAACCATTTTGACCTACTAATTGAACTGTCGTAGCTGTGCCTAAGTCGCATACAATGCAGTTAGTTTGATATTTTTGCCAAGCTGCATAGGCATTGACTATTAAATCAGCACCTATGAAAGTTGTATCTTGCATAGGAAATTTCATATCTAATTTGGTGTTACCTGTTACAAATAAATAAGGTACACTAAAAAATCTTTTTATCATATGTTCGATTGTTCTTCCAATGGAAGGTACTACTGATGATACGCAAATATAATCAATATCCATAGCAGGTGAAAGATTTTTGATTAGCACATAATATTCATCTGATGTTTTTATTCTGTCAGAAGATATTCTGAATGTATTAATCATACTTTCAGAGGTTAATTTGTTACTATTTAAATAGAGTCCACAGACAATATTTGTATTACCTATATCAATAACTAAAATTTTTTTTATCATATAAAACAGAAATCAAAATTATAGTCTAATAGTCAATGTTTTTTTTAAAAATTTTATTTGTTTAGTCATAGTTTTAAGCAATTAATCCAAATTTTGTGCTTTATGAGTAGTTTTTAAAAAGATTTGTTATTAAAACTTTTGAAGCATTATATTGATTTTTTTATATAGTAATGAAAACTATTGAATAATCTCAAATAATGTTTTATAAGCTTCCGGAGGATGTATGAACAACAAGATTATTCAGCAGTCTTTTATATTAGCCTCTTTGAGTAATTTATTTTTTAAACAATTCATATAAAAAATTATTGAATTTTTATGACTATCAATCAATCTTGTAAAAAGCAAGACAGAAATTACTTATTTTGTATGTTTATGTTTATAAATTAATATATATTAATTAAATAGTGCTTTGTTGATATTTGTTTTTGTTTTGTAAAGTTATGATACTAAGTTTTTATGTCGTCTAACTACCTGAAATATATAGCATAGGTACAGGAGACCTACAGGAGATGTTATTTCCTGTAGGTCTCCTGTACCTATGTTGTAACATATAGCCGGTTTTCTAAATCATAAATGATTATTTTTCAGTAATTTAACTGTATAGAGCGTGTTTAATTTACAATTATAATTAAAAACATAAAATAAATATGTTTTATAGATTATTTTTATTTGATATATTTGATTTTAATTGTTAAGTAATTTTCAAATAAAACATAGCCATTTTTTTTTGAGCAAACATAAAATTTATTCAATAGCTTAAAATATGCTTACAAAAAAAGTCTCTGTTAGAGATAACAGAGACTAATAGAATGATTAAAAATTTTATTCTGATGGGAACCAGTTAATAAAACCGGTTATATTTATTGATGATAAAAAAGTACCAACAATAATACATAGGATTATTAGTAATTTAGTATAATCTTGAGATTTTAGAGTACCAATCATCATTGGATCTCTTGTTAGGTATGCAGAAGCAGCGTATAATTCTTCACCTATCAATGTATAGTCGCAAGTTGTAATAAAGAAAGGGATTTGAGTTAAGGCATCTGTACCTGCAACTTGAATAGCTCCGGTAGCATTACCTGTTTCAGTCATAATTAGAGCTTCAGCATAGAACATACCCATATAAAAGTTTGTAGCAGTTTTTTGTCTTATCATTACACCGTTTACGCCGGCAACATAAGCAAATTGACCTTCAGCAACAAAGAAGATGTCATTAGAATTAAATGAATCTGGTCTTCCAGCCGCATAATGAGCTTCTTTAACTATTTGTTGAGCTATAGGTAAGACAATGTAATCACAAACAGGAACGATAATTCTGGTGTCATATTCAGCAGCTTTTTTAGTGATGTGACCGAGGATTGATAGTCCTGCGAGTGTAGCGACGTCTCCTATTGATGAAAGTCCCGGAACAAACAAAATTGGTTTTCCCATTTCAGTAGCTCTACCAATAGCATTATCAATTTCTTCAAGTCCTGCAATAGGTCTAATGAAAAGAGGGTTTCCTCTTCTTGATATCTGGTAAAAATAAAAGACAAAGATACCAAATATTAAGGATGCAATAAGCATTGGAATAGTTGTAATATTAAACCAGTCCGGAGTAGGGAAGATGTATTCTTCACTATTTTCATTTGTATAGATATCTGAAGCAGTAAATAAACCTTGATTATTGGTTTTAACTAAGTAGTATTTAAATGCTCTTTTTCTATATTCTCTTATTTGAATCAGATTTTTAAGTCTTGTATTGTGATTTTTTATACTATTAATTTTTTTTAAAATTGGGTTGTTTTCTTGTTGTTCTAAATTTTTTGTATAATATTCTAAATAATAGTTATTTGTTTCATCATTGGGCTTTTCGGAGAGTTTTTCTTTTAATTGATTGATTTTATGTTTTGTAATCTCAACAAAATCATTGTAGAAAATATTTGTTGATAAATTTGTTTTAGATTCTTCATCATACCCAATGTCAACAGATGTATCAATAAGAAGGTGATTATGTTTAAGATTATAAGAATCTATACCTTTGAAAATATATTTTTCATAGGAAACATTATCATCTAATAGGTTAATAAGTGGGGTTATTTTGCTGAGCAAACGGAAATTTTTATCTGCAATAGCTTTTTTCATAATTAAGTATCTGAATTCGAGTAGATTTTCATCTCCTGCATAAAGATTATCCGGTCTTAATTGTTTTAAATCTTCATCAAAATAAATTTTTTGACTTAGGTAATGTTCTTTATGTATTGGAGTATTAGGAGCATTGAAGGTAATGTTAACACTGAATCCGGTTTCTATCAAATCAGTATTTGGAAGATTCAGATTAAACAAATAATCAATATAATATTCTGTTACATTAGCAAATGTTTTTCCTTGATTATCTATAAATTCAAAGTTGATACTTTTGATTTTATAGTTAGGATTAGGAGAATAATTATAAGCGACTGTTAATTTTTGTTTATTTTTACCATGTCCACGGAAATTAATTTGAGTTATTGATGAATATGGGCGACCTATAATGATTTCATTAATATCGCCCTTGTCATAGGGTTTATCTCTGACTAAAAAACTTGGTAAATATGGCAGTTCATTACTTTGACTAATACTAGCAGTTTTAGTGTCAGATAAAGACTGGAATCCCGCATAGTCATCTAAACTTATATAAAATAAATAGTCCTTAATATTTTCAGGATTAAACTCAATTTTTTCATTGTTGTAAGGATTGATGAGAAAGCCGTCTTGATAAGTTATTTCAGAAAAAGTAACAGATGGATACGGGTAACTTGATTCTATTTTTGAAATCAATGTACCGGGATTTTCCATAGTAGTTGGTTGACTTACTGTTGTATCTCCTTGTGTATATTGGAAATTCCATTGTTCAAGATCTTCCATATATTGAAAATAATTATTATACTCATTAATTTTGTTTTTATTAATCATATACATAGAGAATTCTGCAATATCATCAACAAATAGGGGTAATTCAAATTCTGTTTTTAGTATTTGAGAATCTTCAAGCCAATTTACGTTAAATTTATTAACTTTTTGAGGTTTATTATCAACCGATATTCCATAAGTAATTGGAGCATATTTATGAAATGTTCTGGTTTCATCAACTGCAATTACTGTATAATAAAACTTTTCTCCGGGGAGAACATTTGCAAGTATTTCATCAAAATCTTCGATTCTTAAGCCACCATAAAGATTTTTTTCAGAATCATTTTCTACAATATACTTTTTTGATTTGTGATAAAATATGTTTTTATCTATAACTGATAAGATAGAATACTTTTTAAGCATAGGTCCAAGAATTTCAATATCACGCGGAATAGCTCTATATATTGGGCTGTTTTTACTTTGACCTTTTTCTTTTTTTATGTGTCTTGGAGCTTCGAGATTCACTAATGTCCTAAAATCTTTATCAAAGAATTGAACTTCATTGCCGGAAATTCCGGTGTTTGCATCTACATCAATTTTTCCTAAAAAAAAGAGTGAATCAGGAGTAGTACCTCTATAGAATCTATACTCAATTATCCTTGCAGTTTTTGGTAAGGGTTGAAATTTTATAATCAAACCGGAACCATCATCATAAGGATTGTCTTCTACTCTAAGATTAGAAACAGTCATTGTTGAAAAAAGATTTAAAGATATTATTGATATTAAAATGGATATGATATATTTACGCATCGTATTTTGCCTTTCAAAAAAATAAGCGGGCAAATTTTTAATTTTACCCGCTATATATTTTATTTTATTATGTGTAAAACGTCGGCAACAAGGAATTGGATTCTTCCAATCAAAAGAGATATACGAGCCATAACTGTATATCCAAATGAAGCTCCAAAACCAATCATCATATACCAAATTCCTACCTTTACTATCTTACCGTAAGTACCGGTATGAGCTTTAGAAAAGTAGAAATATAAAAGGATTGTAACAGTTCCGACAAAAACTAAGAAAGTATTAATGTCTTGAATAGGAACCATTGCACCACGCATCTGTACTAAAACACCTGCATGCATTGATAAAGGAACACCCATACCTACCATACCCATACCAAATGCAATTGGAAAACGTGAAAGCCAGTTTAATTTGCGATTGAAAGTAAAGATATAAAGAGCACCAATTAAAGCCGGGATTATAAAGATAAACTTGTGCTGTAAAAATATCGGACGATAAACATAAGGGATAAATGCTGCTTCCCATGTTAATGGAATTGCATAACCTGCAGAGACACCTACAAATAAATACTCTGCAAATTTATAAAAAGGGTTGTCTTTGTATAAGAATGAAAAGATACACAACGTAAAAAACGCTGCTACCCAATTACTAAAGATTTCAAACATTTGCTGCCTCCGTATTACATTTCTTTATTTTGTTTGTATTTTTGAATGAAAAAGCCAATATTACCAATTAAAATAAATACAATAATTAGTATATGTGCTACAGATTGAGCATTCATTCCAATACGAGCTTGTTTAAATTTATAAGGGATGTCAGGGTTTGTAATAGTTGTATCTTCAGCTTCATTTCTTAGATTTTCTTTAGAAAATTCTTTATCTTTAGAAGCAAAAACATCAACTAATTTTTCATACTCAGCAGCACCTTTAAGACCTGCAAGCATACCAATTAACTGACCTGTGTTTAATTGAGGATATGTATCTGCTGCCATTACAGCAGTAACTCCTACAGCTACATTTGTACCAAATCTTGAACGTGCATAAGTAATCCAACCGGCACCTGCACTCGAACCTGAAAATTCTACTACAAGATTCATTTCGTTATAGTTTTTGATATTTGTCATAATTGGAAGACTGGAAAGCTTTCTGCCTTCAGCATCAATATCAACAATTTCAGAAATATCTTCACCCATTCCAAGTATAATCGGTAAGTATAATGAACCCACCTTATAACCAAAATTTACATAATCTACACCTGATGTTTTGTCAGGAAATTCTTCTTTTACAGTATTAATAGCATAATCAATAATTGGAGCTGCTGTTGCTAAGAAAGTTAAAGTAAAGACCTTAATATTTCTCTCGAAACAATGTCTTAACATTGCTAATTCCATAGGGAAAAGCTCAGGCATTGTTGATGCATCATGCATAAATACCATTAAGATTGCTCTGTCTTTTTCTACAGGGTCTTCGCCCGGTGCGGGAGTAAAAGAGTCAACCATACGATAAAGGTTTTCTGTTGGTTTAGTTGTATGTGTTCTTGAATTGAATGGAATAATAAGAGGTAAAATTATTGCTAATGCAAGAACCAGATAAATCCATCTTCTGTCAAGTTGCTGTATTTGTTCAAAGATTTTCATTTTTACTCCTTTCTATTCCCCGCCACCAAGATAGGTGCGCTCAATTCCAAGCAAGATTCTCAATGATGTTGCAACCATACCAAGACCAACTCCAAGAGCTATACCCCTTTTTGATGCTAAGTTTGGTACATCTAATATCCATTGAGTTAAATCTGTTATTCCTTCACCAAAGATTGTGATACCAATGGGTACTTGTCCTAACATTACGATAACAGCTGCAACTAATAATACAGTCGCTTCTGCTGAACGTGCACGGAATGCTTTATATGCCGCAGATGCTATATAGAAAGCAAGCAAAGCAAACATTGTTGCTCCCATAGGCATTTGTATGTTTTTAAATATCCACATATAGGGAGTACCTTCTTGTGTACCCCAGATAAAACCTGAAGCAGCTGTAAAATATAGACCTAATAATGTAACTAAGCTATAAGGCCAATTTGCAACTCTTCTTTGAATACGTGCGGTATGTGCCATAGTTATTGACATAATACCGAGAATAACACCAAATGGTGATAATGCTTTAATCCAATCCATATACCAATCATAAAAATCTTGTGAATATTGATGTGGTATAAATGTATATCCAACGAATAAAAATCCGAATGTGATTACGATTATTAAGGGCAAGGTTCTTTTCATTTATCCTCCTATTTATTTGGGAATGCATCGACAATTGTGGTAATATGTAACGATGATAATAATGTGCCAAGTATTAAGAATATTAGGATTAAAAACTTTGTATAATCTTGAGCTTTAAGTGTTCCTAACATTAATGGCTGACGTGCCATATAAGCTGAAGCAGCATATAATTCTTCACCAATAAGTGTGTAGTCGCAAGTTGTAATAAAAAATGGAATTTGTGTAACTGCATCAGTTCCCGCTATCTGAATTGCTCCGGTTGCATTACCTGTTTCTGTCATAATTAAAGATTCTGCAAAGAACATTCCCATATAGAAGTTTGTTGCTGTCTTTTGACGAATCATAACTCCATTAACACCTGCAACATAAGCAAATTGTTGTTCTGACATAAAGAAAACATTGTTTTTGTCAAATGAATCCGGACGACCTGCTTCGTAATGTGCTTCTCTTACAATTTCTTGAGCAATAGGCATTACAATGTAATCTCTACAAGGTACTAAAATTCTTGTGTCGTATTCTGCTGCCTTTTTTGCAACACGACTAAGAATTGATAAACCGGCAAGGGTTGCTACGTCATTTATACCTGATAATCCCGGACAGAAAAGAATAGGACGTCCCATTTCGGTAGCACGACCAATGGCATTGTCAATTTCTTCAATACCGGCAATTGGACGAATATATAAATCCTTACCTCTTTTTGCTAATTGTATCATAATAACCACAAGTAAACCAAAAATTAATGATGCTATTAAGGTAGCTGTTTTTTCAGTGTTATACCAGTTTGGTTTTGGGAAATAATAGATATTGTTACCTTGCTCATCAAGAGAAATTTCTTTTTCAGATAAAATACCCTTTCCATTAGAAATTAACATTTTATAGGTAAACTCTCGCTTGTCACGTTCTCTTAATTTTGCTAATTTTCTTACTCTGGCATTTTTTCCCTTAATGTTGTTGATTTCTTGTAAATGGGTATTTGTTTCTAAGATAGTAATCTGATTATCTAATTGTTTTTGATAATGGTCAATATACATTTTGTGAAGTGATTTGTCTTCTTCAGTTTCAGCACTGTCATATTTTTCTTGATATTTGTTAACAGTTTTTTTTAAGTTATCTATAACCTTGTTTGCTTCTGATGCAAAGATAGGTGTTTGTATAGTAGAATTTGTTGTTTTATCATAAATGAAGTCAATATTATAATCAACAAGGATTAAGTTTTTATCTAAGTTATAGTCTGTAATACCTTTGAAGACTGAACTTTCATAAGATATTAAATCAACTGTTTCTCTGTCAAATACAGGGAATTTTTTTGATACTCTGTATATTTGAGTACTTTTAGGTCTTTTTAGTAATTGATAATTATAGTCATCTAATATAAAGCCATCAAATTTAAGTTTTTGCGGACGTAAAGAATTAATGCTTTCATCATAAATTAAATCTTGTACTACAATATGCGATTCATCAAAGCCGTTTATGGTTTTAAATGTCATTTTTACTTTTAATTCTTGAGGGTCAAAGGAATCAGATAAAGTGAAATAAAATACATTATCAAAAAAGAATTCATTTATTTTGGCAAGTTCTTTACCTGTATTATCAAAAATTTCAAAATATATGTTTTTGACTTTATTATCTTCATTTGAAGAATAGTCATAACTCATTTGAAGTTTGGTTTTTGTATCATTTAAGTAGTTTACGGTTGTGATTCTTGCAAAAGGTTTTCCCCAAGATAAATGCATATAATCACCCTTGTCATTTTTTCTGTCAAGTATTTTTACTTCAGGTATAACAGGTATAGCATTTGAGTTGATTGAGGTTATTTCGTAAGCTTTTGAAAAACTTGCAAGATTTGAATAATCAATATAAGACAAGACAAACTTATAATTTTTGATATCATTTGTAAATTCAAAAACTACTTCACCATTATCATCAAGAATCTTATTGTCATTTAATTTAAGTTGTGTGTATGTTGTAGGTGAGTATGGCTGAGGTAAAATTTGTCTGTGGATAATTTCAAGCATCTCTTCAGGATATTGTGCAGTTTGACCGTCTTTTTGATTGGATTGCCAATTATTATAAGCTTGTTCGTCTTTAACAACTAAGATATCGAAAGCCCTAATATCTGTCCAATACAAAGGAACTTCCCATTCAAAATTAATAATATTTTTGTCTTGAACATAAACAGGATATAATCTGCTTGGAATTTCCGGTGAATTGTCAATTGGAGTACCAATCACAGGTTCAGCATAAGGCATAAATTTTCTACGTTCGTTTACAGCAATTACTGTATAATAATAGTCATTTTCCGGTAAAAGTTTTTTGTAGATAGGGAATTGGTGAGTTTTAAGTCCTGCATAAACCTCATTATCAACTTCGACTTTTTTTGTGTTATAATAAAATTCTTTTTTAGGGATAACACCAAGTAGGTTAAATTTTTTAAACATAGGACCAACGATACTTAAGTCACGTGGTATTTCTTGATAAATTGGGCTGTCTTTAGCTTGACCTTTTTCTTGTTTAAGTTTTCCCGGTGATGCGATACTGATAAAGTTATTATAATCTTTATCAAGATAGGTCATTAAGGGAGAACTTACTCCCATTTTAGGGTTGACAGAAATTTCTCCAATATAAAATAAAGTATCTTTGCTAACTCCTCGATAAACACGATAAGAAATTATGCGTGCATCTATAGGTAGAGGTTCCCATGTAATTTTCAATCCGCTACCGTCATCATTAGGAACGTCAGTTACTTGAAGGTTTTTTACCACAAAGGGATTGTCCCCATCAAGTTTTTGAACCTTTGCTCCTGCAAATAATGCAGTTGTGCAAAACAGTGAAAATAATAATATAAAAAATATTACTTTCTTTGTTTGCAACGTGTTAATAGCCATAATGTTACTCCTTTACTTTTTTATTTTCATTTTTATTTAAAGTGAATCTTTAATTTTTAACAATAACTCTTTTGCTCCTAAGAAATTATCGTCAAATATAAGGATTTTTTCCAATAATTCTATTGCTTTTTTAAAATTATTTTGCTTATATTCTATACCTGATAGAGTAAATAATATACTGAGGTTTGCGGGATGAAATTCTAAATATGTTTCAAGGGCAGATTTAGCCTCTCTAAAATTATTAGTTTCCCAAGCACATTTAACTAATTCGTTTATGGTTTCCATATCTTCCGGGTTTTTATTTAATAATTGAGTATAACATTTACAAGCTTCTTCGAATTGACCTTTTTGTTGTAAGATTAGTGCTTTTCCTTTTATTGCTTTTGGGTTATTGTTATCTAAGGATAATACTTTTTCAAAATCATATAAAGCGAGTTCAAGAGAATTTTTGGTTAAATGATAGATTGCACGAGTTAGCAATGCTTCAATATGTGAATCTTGGATAGAAAGGGCTTTGTTTAAGATTTCTAAAGGTGACTGAGTAGTAACTTTGTTATCATTAGATGAACTTTTGATAATAATTGAGGCATAGAGTGTTAAAAAATCGCATTTAAGAGCAATATCCTTGATATTATCAATTTTAATTGTTTCTAATCTTTTTAAGGCTTCAGCAAATAATGTTTGGGCTTCAAGACTCTTGATTCCATAGTATTGAGCTTGATAATTGTTTGTTATCATATCGGCATAAACATCAAGTTTTTCCCAAAGTTGGTGTTTATAATAATATTGTATAAGCTTTAAGATAATAGATTCATCATTAGGGTTTTCGTAAAGCTTTTCAAGAAATGATTCTTCCTGTTCTATACTTTCGTTAGCTTGTTGGTTTTGAGAAAATTCATTGAATGAAATGTTTGAGTTTTTTGGGTTTGAATTATTTAATGTATCATCATCAATGTGTTTTTTTTCAAGGACGGGAGTTTCACTAATCAGGCAGTCGTATGCTAACAGGATATCGGTTTTTTGTTTTATTAGATGTGTAATTAATTCATACCATTGAGCTTTGAGATTATCATTATTATCTAAGTTAAAGGTTTTAGCATTTAACTTTTTTGTGTTTATAAGGAAGCAATAATCTTTCGGGAAGTCGATAATTTTATTTATTCCTGCAAAGGCGTAAGTTATTTGAATTCCTGTTTGGTCAATATTTAAATCTTGTTGAAACTTTATTTTAAATTTCATTTGTTGTTCGTGAACTTCATTATCAGAAATCAAGGGTACGACAATGCCGGCATTGGAATTATTTTTAATTTGGTTTAGCATAAAGTTAGAAAATTGGGGTGAAAGGTTATAATTAGAGTTAATGTATAATAGGTAATTTTCTTGAAAGATATGCTCGTTTAATTGTTGAAAAAATTCTTCTTTAGTGCCTGTTGAAATGTTAAAAGAAGAAGAAAGTCTTTGTACAAGGTTTTTGCAATTGTTATCATTGATATTGTTAATGAAAATTCTTAACTCGGGATTTATTTGGTTATCCTTTAATAATTGTAGAGCGTTATCAATGACCTTTTTAGTACTGCTTCCGTCTTGTACAGAAATAAATTTATCAGCAATTTGTTTAGCAGATTTAAAGGGCTTAGTAAATGACTTGAAGATGAGTTCCGGTATTTTATTAACGTCATTACATCTATACCCTATATCTCTAAATGTCCATTCTAAGTCATTTTTATCATAATTAATGTAGTCATTAATTCTTGGAGAATCAAAGAGAATTACCGGTTTATTTAGTGAAGCAAATTCGTAGATAACTGATGAAACGTCTGAAAGTAAGATATCTGAAACAAAGAAAAGTTCGTCAATATCATAACCATTTGCGAGATAGATATTTTTTTGGCGTTTGTTTTTTAGAGTTTGAAAGATTTGTTTTTCTGAATTATCAGATACTCCATGCAACTTTACTATTAAATTTAAATAATCAGGGAAAATAAAGTCTAAATCACAATTTTGTAGATACTGTAAAATGCTGAATTCTTCATTGAAAGTAGGGGCTAAGAGTAGAGTTTTTTGTTCGGGGTCAAGGTTAAACTTTTTTAAGATATTGTCTTTATTTAAACTGCTGTTAAAACAATTGTCTAATTTTGGCATTCCTGTTACAACAATATTTTTATATATTTGTTGTTTAAGTCGTTCTTTATGAATTTCACCGGGAACACATAATAAATCAGCACAGTTTTCTCTTTGACTAATTTTATTTAGACTGTAAAACCAACCTTTGCTGATAGTTCCGTGTCCTATGTTTACTATTTTGCCTAAACCTTCAACATATTGGTATGAAAAATCTGCCATTAAAGTGATATCCGGTTCCCATTTCCAAGGATTAGTCTGGATTGAGATAGATTCAAGTAAATTGTTTATAGTATCTTTATCGTAATTTTGTTGAAAATTAGTTAGTAAGGATTGGTATATATCTTGATTAAACGGTGCATAAACTCCAATCCGGCTAATGCTATTAATATGAAGATAATGCATTAATGGTTTTAAGATGGTAATATGAAAATCTCGTTCAATAAAAAAAAGTATTTTTAATTCTTTGTTTAACACACTATCCTCCCTTATCTAAGTTAAAATTAAAATTAACAACATTTTCGTCAATAAAAAAATCAAAATAAATGAAAATTGGGGAAATGTCATTGCTGAATGGATATTTGAATTGATATTATTTTTCGGATATATAAATTTTTTAATCTTTTCTTTCAAAACGATATTTTCCTTTAGTTACAGTGTCAAGTTTTATTGTATTGATTTGCATTTCATCATCAAAGGTAAGCCTTAACTTATTGCTAAAAACACGATTATTCATAGCTGTTTGTTTTTTAGTTGAGTTTTGTACAAAGTATGTTTCTACATTATTGTCAGCATTAAATTTTATAGGTTTACCGTTTTCATAAAACAGTTTCATTTGAGAACTTTTAACCATATTTTCTTTTTTTTCATTTTCTTTTGTATTGAAATAGACTAAACAGTTATTGTCAAATTCTACTCTGTCGATTTGTTTTTCTTTGAGGTAAGCAGTAATTAAGTCGGCTTTGGCATCTCCAAAATTTGAAAAGACTTTAGGATTGCCAATATAAACCAGTTTTTCTTCAGTTCCATAATAAATGAGGAAGTTACTCGTTGCTTTTAACTCTTTATTTTTTGTGACGACATCGAAAGATGCTACGATTTTTTGAATATCGTTGTAAAACTCAATTTTTTCAGCTGATAGAGAAATTGAGTCTTGACCGGCTTTCCAGATGATTGGTTTTTGTATCATATATCCGTAGCCGGTGTTTAAGTCATAAGTGGCGAAACCTGCTGTAGCGTGTAAAGAATCTTCTCTCGCCCAAGCTTTTATGTTTCCTTTGAGGGTGAACATCCCGTTTAATCTGTCATATTCTCCCACATTTGCTTTGACTTCTTTGTATGTATGCTTAGTGCCTGTTTCTGTGATTAATACATTACCTTGCACTCTTAGAAATTCTTTTAAATGGTAGTATTGTGCTTCGTGACAATTGATAGAAAGAGTATCTTGTATAGCGATAACATTTCCTGTCATTTTAACATACTGTTGTATTTCATATATTTCAGCTTTGTCCGCCTTGAATTCAATATCGTCGTAAAAAAAATGTACATTACCACGTAAATATGTTATATATTCATCTGATAATCTATTAATTTGCAGATGATCTGAATTGATTAAACGGTACGGAGTTCCTAAAGATTCTAAAGAAACTAATGATATGACATTGAATAAGAGTATGAATATTATGATAAGTTGTTTTGACTTATTCAAACAAATCCTCTTTGATAGTGCCATGACCGCTAACATTTTTTAAATCTACATAATCAAAATTAATATTAGTAAATAAATTGGTTCCGGTTAATTCATTATCATCTCTTTTTAGATAGATATACCCTGGTGCATGAATTTTATTTGTCTTACGATCCCATTCAATTTTTCGTGTTTTTAAGATCCCGTTAGGACTAGTAATTATTACATTACCCATTCCTGTTAAAACATCATCAACTTCTGAAATGTATGCAGAGTCTGATTGATAAAAGTTTTGATTGTTTTTTTCAAGTGATTCGACAAAGACTTCATAGGCAGTCCATACTTTTTGTTGATTATATTTTTTTACAAGTTTTGAACTCATTTTCCATTCAACACTGTCTTTGCTTATAGTGATGATTGTTAATGAATCTATTATTTCATCAGGTCCTGATTTTTTATCTAATTGTGTTACAGGTATTTCATCTGATTTTGAGCAACTTGATAGAAAGCTGATTATTATGAAAAAACTTGATAGTATTTTAAGCGTTTTGAAGTTCATTTAAAAACTTTTCCAAAGTAGCTTCAAATTCATTTCGTGATTTTAAGATAAATTCAATGACTTCTCTAACTGCACCATAACCGCCTTTGCGTTCAGTAACATAATCGGCTGTCATTTTGAAGTTATCAAAGGCATTAGCCGGTACTGCTTTAAAGGCAGAAGCTTGCATAGCTAAATAATCATTCCAATCATCTCCTATATAGGCAACATTATCCCATTTAAGATCAAGTTGAGAAAGAAGTTCATCAATAACTCGTTTTTTATTTTTTACATTTTGATAAAGTAAGTTAATGTTTAAATCAGCACATCTTCTTTTTAGTGTTCTTGATTTTCTGCCGGTCACAACAGCAATTTTTATATCAGTATGGGATAAGATTTTGATGCCTAAACCGTCATGCGTAGAAAAATGTTTAATTTCAGCTCCTTCATCGCTGTAAATAATTAATCCGTCCGATAAAACTCCGTCACAATCACAAATTAATAATTTAATCTTAGATAAATCTTTCATTTAGCCCTACTTATAAAATCTTTTTATTATTAAATCCAAAAATCATTTTCTTATCTATCTGTCAATTGATTTTTTGGAGATAGTAACAGCTAATCCACAGTCAACCTCCAGGATGCTTTTTTCCTTCTTGGAGGTCGATTGTAGTTTTACAGTAGATTAGTAGATTATTTATTTTAAAAAATAAAAATTGATGTTGACAATAAGAAATAAATATAAATAATGCGTTAGAAAAGTACATAAATACAAATAACAATTGATTAATAGTTATTTAAAAGGAGTTTAAATGACATCAAGTAATCCTATACCTCGAGTAGTTGCAGTACATGATTTATCGGGACTTGGGAGAGTAGCTTTAATGGTAGTTATTCCGATATTATCATCAATGGGAATTCAAGTTACTCCTTTACCTACTGCAGTTTTATCTGCAAACACGAATTATAAAGATTTCAAAATGCTTGATTTGAGTGAACAGATGAAACTTTTTCTTGAGCATTGGAAAACTCAAGATATTTATTTTGATGCTATATATACGGGATTTTTAGGATCATCGATTCAAGTTGATATAGTAAAGGATTTGATTAAAAACTTTTGTAAAAAAAGAACTTTGACAGTGATTGATCCGGTTTTAGGTGATGATGGAAGAGCATATACAACTGTTGATAATCAATTAATAAAGAAAATGTCAGAACTCATTAGTTATGCTGACGTAATTACACCAAATTTGACAGAAGTCTTTCTGTTATTAAATAAACCATTTAAGAAATGTAGCTCTATTGACGAATTAAAAGATATTGCCCATCAATTAGCTTGTAAAGGCCCTAAAACTGTGATTATTACAAGTGTTGATGATTATCAAAAGAAAAATTTAACCTCTGTAATAGCTTATGATAGATTAAATAACAAATTTTGGAAAGTCTCGTGTAGTTATATTCCTGCCACATATCCCGGTACAGGAGATGTATTTACAAGTGTCTTAACCGGATGCTTATTACAAGGTGATACTTTACCGATAGCCTTAGATAGGGCTGTGAATTTTACTTCTATTGCTGTAAGAACTACTTATGGTAGAAATTATGATTATAAAGAAGGTGTAATAATAGAAAAGATTTTAGATACTTTAAAATCACCTGTAATGGTGAGTTCATACGAAATAATATAGATGAGAGAGATTATGATAGTAACAGATTTAGACGGAACATTATTCTCTTTAGATGGAGAATTAAGCGAGAGAAATTTTCAGACTTTAAATTTATTAAAAACAAAAAAAGTTTTAAGAGTAATAGCTACCGGGCGTTCTTTATATTCAGCTAAAAAGGTGTTATCAAAAGATTTCCCATTAGATATGTTGATTTTTTCTTCAGGAGCCGGAATTTATGATTGGAAAGCCGAAGAGTTAATTTGTCAAAAAAGCTTAGATGCCTCGCAAGTAAAAGAAATATCTAATTTTTTATTAGAAATGAAATTAGATTTTATGATTCATCATCCTGTGCCTGATAATCATCGATTTGATTATTTTAATATTTCTGAATCAAATGTAGATTTTATGAATAGAGTAAATGTTTATTTTGAAGACGCTTTTTTACAAAAATTCAAAAGATTTGTCTTTAAACCTGCTTCACAATTGCTCGTAGTAGTGCCATATATGTCTGAAACATTAAATTTACGTGGCCTTGATACATATAACATCATAAAAGATGAACTTAAAGATTATAGTGTTATTAGAACAACTTCACCTTTAAATCATAGGGATATTTGGATTGAAATTTTTCCGAAAGGTGTTGATAAAGCATCTGGAGTTAAGTTTTTGCAAGAATATTTTAACATTGAAAACAATTTAACTGCTTGTATCGGTAACGATTATAATGATATAGATATGCTTAATCATACTCCTAACGCTTATGTTGTTGCGAATGCTCCAAAGGATTTGAAAGATAAGTTTTATGTTGTATCTGATTGCCGAGAGCATGGGTTTTCAGAAGCTGTTGAGCATTTCTTAACAAATATTAGAACAATAAATAAAATGTAGATAAGTAATTAAGGAAGATTATGAAAAACTTTAACTCAAACACAATTAAGGCTTTACATATTGATAGTCTTTATCTTATGATTAAACCATTTTCAGAAATCGGTAAAAAAGCAAAAAGAAATTTTAAGGTTTTCAGGCAAGGTGAAGAAGAAGTAGTTAGAAAGTATTATTCAAAATTAGAAAAGGTTATCCTTGTTATCAATAAGTTCCCGGAATTTATTAGTTTAATCGGTTCAACTTTGTCTCATTTTGATGATATCTCTATGATTGTTAAGTCAGGATCTAAAAGAAGTTATGAAATGTATGAATTGTTTGAAATTAAAAGTTTTATATATTTTTATAGGATTTTGTGTAAACAGTTAAAAGAAAAAGATTTATTAGATATTATTCCATTTAGAGATTTTGATGCTCTGTTTGCCTTATTAGATATAGATAATCAAGAAAGTCCAACTTTTTATATAAGTACAAGATATTCAAAAAGATATAAGGAATTAAAAGACACTTATCAAGTCCTTAAAAATGAAATGGAAGAAAGTTATGATAATTTTAAACAGCAAATTATTAAAGACTTAGATTTATCTATGATAGAAGATACTATTACTATTTCCAGGATGAATCAAATTTTGATTAATAAATTGCTTGATTCTAAATATTTCTTTGTTGATAATGAAAATTTTGCTAATGTAGTCTTAAAGATAAGATATTCTGAAGATATTTTTAAAAAACAGAGTAAATTAAAAGACATTGATATAAAGCTTCAAGAAGAAGCTAATCTTGTTCGAAATGGTCTCTCTCAAAAAATATTTGAATGTAAAGAAGAAATTATTAGAGCCATTGAAGAAACAGGAAAATTAGATTTAATATTTGCTAAAGCTATCTTTGCAAAAAATTATCACTGTGTCATTCCTCAAATAATTGATAAAGTAAATGATGATGAAATTATCTTTGAGTGTAATGATATGTTTGATTTATTTTTAAAGATAGAATTAAATAAACTTAACATTGATTATCAGAAAATTAGCATTGTCATAAAGAATAATGTGACAGTAATAACCGGTTCAAATATGGGTGGTAAGACAAGTATTTTGAAAACAATTGGTCAGATAACATTTATGACACAATTAGGAATTCCTGTCCCTGCAGTTAAGACTAAAACCGTGCTATTTGATAATATATTTTTTAGCGGGCCGGTAACTCAAGAGGATAGAGCTGATTTGAGTAGTTTTGGCTTTGAAGTATTTACTTTGCAAAATGTTATAAATGCTTCCGGTTTTAATCTGTTCCTTTTGGATGAATTCGGAAGAGGGACCAATCCTTCAGAAGGACAAGCTTTGGCTCAAGCAGTAATGGATTATTTTTCTCGCAAAAAAGATACAGTTTTGGTTACTGCGACCCATTATACACCACCAACAAAGCTGAAAAATTTAACTCATTATCAAATGCTCGGGTTAAAAGAAAATTTTATTAACGAATTTGAACAAGAGAATATAATTGATCTGAATAGTAAGCTAAAGATTTTACATAATTATATGGATTATCAACCTATTGAAGTAAATGAAAATAATGCTGTG
>JALNXV010000178.1 GCA_023230175.1 Candidatus Cloacimonadota bacterium | reverse complement strand
ATTTTGAAAAAAAACAAGTATTGTTTTACAAATTTTCGGCTTGATATTTGTAGTTAAGTTGTTTTTGGTGCAAGCAGAGATATTTGTATAACATAATTATTTTATAGCCTTGTTTGTTATGATATTTTAAATGATATAAAAAATTATTGTTAAAACCTTAGTTCGTCAGGCTCAATATTATCTCATTGTTTTTAAATAATTTAAATATTTTTCATTTTTTTTAAAAAATAGTTGACAGTTTTTCTTGAATTGTATTTTTGGAATTTTACAGGCTGAATATATTATATATTTAGTCGAAGTATTAAAGTCAAAAAGACTTTTAGATCTATGGAGGAAAGATGGCAAAAGAGAAATTTGTAAGAAGCAAACCTCACGTTAATGTTGGTACCATCGGTCATGTTGATCATGGTAAGACAACTTTAACTGCGGCAATTACAAGTTATTTATCTAAGAAAGGCGGAGGTTCATTCCGTTCTTTTGATTCAATTGACAATGCCCCGGAAGAAAAAGAACGTGGCATTACTATTGCGACAGCACATGTTGAATATCAGACAGAATCTCGTCACTATGCACATGTTGACTGCCCCGGTCACGCTGATTATGTAAAAAATATGATTACCGGTGCTGCTCAAATGGACGGTGCGATATTAGTTGTAAGTGCGTTTGACGGTCCAATGCCTCAAACACGTGAGCACATCTTACTTGCACGTCAAGTAGGTGTACCTGCAATGGTAGTATTCTTAAACAAGTGTGATATGGTTGATGATGAAGAATTATTAGATCTTGTAGAGCTTGAAGTAAGAGATTTATTGTCAAAATATGGTTTCCCGGGAGATGATATTCCTATCATTCGCGGATCAGCGTTAAAAGGATTAAACGGAGAACCTGAGGGTGAAGCGAAATTACAAGAGCTTATGGATGCTGTTGATAGTTATATTCCAACACCTGAACGTGATAAAGACAAACCATTCTTAATGCCTGTGGAAGACGTATTTTCAATTCCCGGACGTGGAACAGTTGCAACAGGAAGACTTGAAAGAGGTTCTATCAAGGTAAATGATAAAGCTGAAAGAGTTGGAATCAGAGAAACTGTAGAAACAACAATTACCGGTATTGAGATGTTCCGTAAGATTATGGATACATGCGAAGCGGGAGATAATGTTGGTTTATTGTTACGCGGATTTGGAAAGACAGACGTTGAAAGAGGTATGGTGCTTGCTAAACCTAAATCAATTACACCACATACAAAATTCAAAGGTGAAACATACGTTTTAACTCAATCAGAAGGTGGACGTCACAAACCATTCTTTACAGGATATCGTCCTCAGTTCTATTTTAGAACAACAGACGTTACGGGTTCATTATCACTTCCGGAGGGAGTAGAAATGGTTATGCCCGGTGACAATATCACAGTAAATGTGGAATTAATTCAGCCAATCGCTATGGAACAAGGACTTCGCTTCGCTATTCGTGAAGGTGGAAGAACTATCGGTGCCGGCGTTGTTGGTGAAGTAGTAGAATAGATAGGAAATAAAAATGAGAGATTTAGTTATACTAGCTTGTGAAGATTGCAAAAATCGTAATTATACAACAACAAAAAATAAAAGAAAACATCCAAATAGGGTAGAATTTAAAAAGTTTTGCCCAACATGCAGAAAACATACTCTGCATAAACAAACTAGATAAAATTAATAATGCAGGACAGTAGTTCAATTGGTAGAGCATCGGTCTCCAAAACCGAAAGTTGCGGGTTCGATTCCTGCCTGTCCTGCCATAAAGATTATAATACCGAAAAGCCAGTAGCTTTGCTACTGACTTTTCATATCTTATAGAGTGATAGGTAAAAATGAATAAAATACAAAAGTTTTTTAAAGACGTAGTCCGAGAGATGAAATTAGTATCATGGCCTACAAAAGCAGATATTAAAGAAGGGACAACTGTAGTTATAGTTATGTCAGCTATAGTTGGTATCTTTTTATCAATTGTTGATTTGTTTTTTACAAAAATTGTTAGTTTTCTGTTTTAAGGTATAATAATGAAAATGTGGTACGTATTGCATACTTATACAGCTCAGGAAGATCGTGTTAAAGATGCTATCTTAAAAGGTACAAAAGATACTGAGTTAGAGAGCCTTGTTGGAGAAATTCTAGTCCCTAAACAAAAAACTTATCATATACGTGAAGGGAAAAAAATTGAACGCGAAAAGAAAATTTTTAATAGTTATATTATTATACAGGCAGATTTAACTCCTCATTTACATTCATACATAGTAAATTTGCCGGGTGTAACAAATTTTCTTGGAAGTGGTAAAAGAGCATATACGCTGCCAAAAAACGAAGTTGATAGATTATTAGGGATTGAAGAAAGAGGTAAGTCAAAGGTTAATTCTTACGATTTCATTCCCGGAGATAAAGTTAAGATTATCAACGGTCCTTTCGCTGATTTTGAAGGTATAGTTGATAAAATTAATTCAGAAGCTGCAAAACTTATAATAAAAGTTACAGTATTTGGCAGGGTAACTCCTGTAGAAGTAAATATGGATCAAGTAGAAATAATATAGATAAGAGGTATATAAAATGGCTATTCCAAAAGATGTCGTTTCAGTTATAAAATTACAACTACCTGCAGGAAAAGCAACACCTGCACCACCAGTTGGACCAGCTTTAGGTCAAGCCGGTGTAAATATTCCTGATTTTTGTCGTCAGTTTAATGATAAAACTGCAGATAAACCCGGAATGATTTTTCCTGTTGTAATATATGTAACTAAGAAAAAAACATTTACATTTGAAATTAAAACACCACCAGCTGCTGTTTTAATAAGAAAAGAAGCCGGACTTGCAAAAGGTTCAGGCGTACCAAATAAGACTAAAGTTGGTTCAATCAATAAAGAACAACTTAAAAAAATAGCGGAATTAAAAATACAAGATATGAATTGTTTTTCTTTGGAATCTGCAATGAGTATGGTCGCAGGAACTGCAAGAAGTATGGGTGTTACGATTAGTGAATAATTCATACCAAATCGCAGGAGATTGTATTCAAAGGAGACTAAATGATAAGAAGTAAAAGGTACAAACAAGCTTCACAGTTGGTCAATCGTTTAGAAAATTATGACTTAGATCAAGCATTAGAAATTCTAAAAAAGATGCCGACTGCAAAGTTTAACGAGACAGTTGAATTACATTTTAACTTAGGCGTTGACCCACGTAAAGCGGATCAACAAATTCGTAATTCAGTTGTTTTGCCAAATGGAACAGGTAAAGTTGTTCGTGTTTTGGCATTTGCTGAAGGTGATAAAGCCGAAGAAGCAAAAAATGCGGGTGCAGATTATGTTGGAGTTGAAGAGCTAATGGAAAAAATTTCCGGAGGCTGGTTTGACTTTGATGTTGTTGTTGCCACACCTAATCTAATGGGAAAAATTGGTCGTCTAGGAAGAGTTTTAGGCCCACGTAACTTAATGCCGAATCCAAAAGTCGGTACAGTTACTATGGACGTAGGAAAAGCAGTAAGCGAAGCTAAATCCGGTAAGGTTGCATATCGTGTTGATAAATTTGGTAACCTACACATTCCAACCGGTAAAATTGATTTTGATATCGCAAAATTAAAAGAAAACATTTTAGTTATCGTTTCTGCAATTCTTAAGGATCGTCCGGCTACAGTAAAAGGTAATTATATCAAATCAATTACTCTTACAACTACTATGAATCCTAGCGTAAAACTCAATATTAACTCTGTAACATTAGAAGCTAAGAAGTAGAGGTGGATTATGGCAAATATTAAAGAGTATAAGTTAAAAACTGTTGAAAATATCAAGGGAAGACTTGATAACGCACGCGCGATCGTACTTGTAGATTACAAAGGAATTACAGTAGAAGAAGTTAATAAACTTCGTAATGTGCTTAGAGATGAAAATGTAGAATATTTTATTTCTAAAAATACTTGGATTAAAATTGCTTTAAATCAACTTGGAATAACCGGATTAGATTCATATTTAGTAGGACCAACAGCAGTAGCTGTATCTAAAAATGATGAAGTTGCTCCGGCAAGAATCTTATCTAAATTTATTGAAACAGAATTAGAGAAAAAAGAAATTCTTACTTTTAAAGCAGGATTAATCGGTAGTGATGTATTCCAACCGGCTGAACTTAAACAATTAGCTTCTTTACCAAGTAGAGATGAACTTATTGCTAGAGTTCTCAGTGGATTTAATGCACCAATTAGTGGATTCGTCGGAGTTCTTAGTGGCGTAATCCGCAAATTTGCACTTGCTGTAGATGCAATTGCAAAACAAAAAGCTAAAGAAAATTAAAAACATACCTTTGGAGGAAAAATGTCTGATAAAAAACAACAAATTATTGAACTATTAAAAGAAATGACAGTTCTTGAACTTTCAGAATTAGTGAAAGAATTAGAAGAAATATTTGGCGTATCTGCTGCTGCTCCTGTTGCTGTTGCTGCTGCTGCCGGCCCTGCTGCTGCTGCTGTTGAAGAAAAAACTGAATTTAATGTTGTTCTTACTTCTGCCGGAGATAAAAAAATTAATGTTATTAAAGCAGTTCGTGAACTTACAAATTTAGGTCTTAAAGAAGCAAAAGAATTAGTAGATACAGCACCTAAAGCTGTTCTTGAGAATGTTCCAAAAGATCAAGCTGATGCTGCAAAAGCTAAACTTGAAGAAGTTGGCGCTTCTGTTGAACTTAAGTAATTCATATAAAATTATTAACAGGGAACGGTTAAATACACCGTTCCCTATCTATCTTAATATATTGTTTTCATTTATATAAGTCCTATGTTTATCCTATCAAAGAATTTATATTTTTGTTTTTAAAATTATTACGTGCAAAGGAGTGGACTTTTGAAACCAGTCAAAAGTTTTTCCAAAATTACAAAGAAATTTGAAGAATTAGGAATACCAAAAGTAGAAGTTCCTAATCTTATTCAAGCTCAGATTGATTCATACGATACTTTCTTGCAGAGAGAAATACATCCACAAGAAAGAAAATTAAGAGGACTACAGGCAGTCTTTGAATCAATATTTCCTGTAAAGGATAATAAAGGCTATTTTAGGCTTGAATTCATTGATTATGTTGTATTAAAAGAAAAATATGATACCGAAGAATGTATCGAAAGAAACCTTACTTATAATGCTCCAGTAAGAGCAAAGATGAGGCTTATAATTCATGATGAAGAAGCTCTTAAAACATTAAAAGAAGAAAGAGTAAAGTCAATAGTAGAACAAGATGTCTATTTAGGCGATATTCCTTTGATAACAAATCAAGGTACCTTCATTATTAACGGTGCTGAAAGAGTAATTATTAGTCAATTACATCGTTCACCCGGAGTTTTTTTAACAGAAGATAATCCAACCGCAGGCAAACCGACATATTCAGCTAAGATTATACCTTATAAAGGTTCTTGGTTAGAATTTACAGTTGATGTTCATGATATAATGTATGTTTATATTGATAATAGAAGAAAACTACCGGTAACTGTGTTGTTAAGATGCTTAGGTTTTTCAACAGATGAAGACTTAAGAAATATATTTTATAAAACTGAAGAAATTCAAGTGGAAGAATCTATAGATAGATTCTTAGCTGAAGATATATATGATCCTGAAAATGGATCAAAAATTGCAGAAGCTAATTCTTTAATTGACGAAGACTTGAGAACAGAATTACTTGTTCAAAAGATATCTCAAGTTAAGGTAGTTAGTTTAGAAAGTGAAGCTGAAAGAAAATTACTTGAAAATACTATCAATAAAGATAGTTCAAAAAATACAGGAGAAGCAGCACAAAAAATATATTCATTAATTAGACCTAATGAAGATGTTCCGGATGATGTCGCTTTACATTTTGTAGAACGAATTTTCTTTGATGAAAGAAGGTATTCTCTTGGTGATGTTGGAAGATATAAAGTTAATAAAAGATTAAACTTAGATTTACCGGAAGATCAATCGACTTTAACTTCTCAAGATATTTTAGCTATTATTAAGAAAATAATTAATGTATATAAAGGCGATGATGATATTGATGATATAGATCATTTATCAAACCGCCGTATTAGAACTATTGGAGAGTTATTAGAAGAACAGTATGTAACAGGACTTTCAAGAGTAGCAAGAATAGCAACCGAAAGGCTAAGTATTGCAAATTCTGATGAAGTTACAGTTCATGAAATAATTAATCCAAATGCTTTAACAAGTGTAGTAAATTCATTTTTCCTTACAGGTCAATTGTCTCAATTTATGGAGCAAACAAATCCTTTGGCAGCTATTAAGCATAAAAGAGCATTATCAGCTTTAGGACCGGGTGGTTTGACTAGAGATAGAGCCGGTTTTGAGGTTCGTGACGTTCATTATTCACATTATGGTCGTATTTGCCCAATTGAAACACCTGAAGGACCTAATATTGGTTTGATTGTTTCCCCTGCTTTGTTTTCAAAATTAAATAAATTTGGGTTTTTAGAAACCCCTTATATCAAAATTGAGAATGGTAAGGTAACAAATAAAGTAGAATATCTTGATCCTTTAGAAGAAGATTTATATAAAATCGCTCAAGCAAATGCAAATATTGATGAACAAAGATTTCTAACCGATGATTTAGTTTTTGCCCGTGAAAAAGATGAGTATGTTCAAGCTCGACCAAATCAAGTTGAGTATATGGATGTTGCTCCGCAACAGATAGTATCAGTGTCAGCAGCATTGATTCCTTTCCTTGAACATGATGATGCAAACAGAGCTTTAATGGGTTCAAATATGCAGAGACAATCTGTGCCTTTACTTTATCCTGAAGCTCCAATAGTTGGTACCGGATTAGAAAAGATTGTAGCTCGTGATTCCGGAGTTTGTGCTGTAGCACCTTATGATGGAATCGTTGAAAATGTTACCTCAGCATATATTGATATTCGTCCTAAAGGAATTGAAGAAGACAAGATTGAATTGAATACCAGTAATAGAATTTATTTGAAAAAATTCTTGCGTTCAAACCAAGATACCTGTATTACTCAATGTCCAATAGTAGAAATTGGACAAGAAGTAACTCAAGGTCAGATTATTTCAGATGGGCCTTGTATTGATAACGATAGATTGGCATTAGGTAGAAATTTATTAGTAGCATTTATGCCATGGTATGGATATAACTATGAAGATGCTATCATTTTAAGTGAAAAAGTGGCACGCGAAGATATTTTAACTTCGATATATATTGAAGTTCAAGAGGTTATGGTCAGAAACACTAAAAATGGTAAAGAAGAATTAGCTTATGATATCCCAAATGTTCCTGTACAAGCAGCAAGAAATTTA
>JALNXV010000177.1 GCA_023230175.1 Candidatus Cloacimonadota bacterium | reverse complement strand
TAGTTCAAAAATTGGGTTACCTTTATTAATTGGATTTATTCTTATCGGAATACTTGCCGGTAGTGATGTACTAAACTTATACTATTTTGATAATGCTTTATTAACAAAACGTATCGCAGATATTTTGCTAATATTTATTATTTTTGAAGGTGGGTTTAGGATAACTAAGAAAAACTTTGAAAGTGTTGCCGGTACTTCATTAACATTAGCAACTCTTGGAGTCGCATTAACTTCATCTGTACTTGGTATTTTTATTCATTATTTCTTAAAACTCGACATAATCTATTCATTTATCATAGCTTCAATCATATCATCAACAGACGCCTCAGCAGTATTTATGATTACAAAAGAAAATCCAATCAAAAACAAATTAGCAACTACTCTAAACATTGAATCTGCTGCCAATGACCCTATGGCCATATTACTAACTTTAACTTTTATCCAAATATATACTAAAACATTTCATTCTCCTATAATGGCAATTATATTATTAATTTGGCAATTTTTCGGAGGGATACTTATCGCCTATATATGTTATAAAACTACTTTATTTATATTTGATAAATTTCAATCAGATAATAGAGGAAATTATAATATTTTAATCATCGGCTGTATTCTTTTTACCTATGGGATATCGGATCTACTTCATGCTAATAGTATAATCTCAGTTTTTTTTATGGGTTATTGGTTTGGCAATAAGAATTTCCCTTCTAAACAAGGAGTAAGCAATTTTTTAGAAAGTATTACTATAATTTTTAATATTACTATTTTTATAATGTTAGGACTATTAGCCTTTCCAAGTAGGTTTATTTATGTTTGGAAAAGTGCATTATTTATTGTTTTTGTTATGATGTTCATCGCACGACCAGTTGCTGTATTTTTATCAACTCTATTTTTTAAATACAATTACAAAGAAAAAATATTCTTGATGTGGGGTGGTATCAAGGGTGCAGTTCCTATTGTATTAGCTACTTATCCTGCAGCCTATGGTATGAAAGAAAGTAATTTAATTTTTGACAGTATATTCTTTGCTGTATTTCTATCGTGCATTATTCAGGGTACAACCCTTGCAACTTTAGCAAAATTTCTTAAGTTTACAGAAAAAAGAAAACCTCTTTCTCCATATAGTGTTGAACTGCATTCAACCAAAACTACAAATTTTGAAATGTACGAAATACTTGTTCAAGATAATGCTCCCTGCATAAACAAAAAACTATTTGAACTAAACTTTGATAAAGATGTCTTAATAAGTTCTATAATACGTAATGGCAATCTTATACTGCCTAAAGGCAATACCACAATCAAAGAAAATGACATATTATACATTTTAACAAATGAAATTAAAATAAATGAAATCAATCAAAGAATAAACTCTTAACCGATCAAGGTTATTAATTAATTAAAACCTACTCAACTCTTTCACTGATATTTTTCTTGACAAAATAACTCAGAAAATTTTTACCTTTTTAGAGAAAGGATTTATATGCAAAGGAAACTTTATACTCTATTTTTTATACTTTTACTCACTAGCTTAAATTTTATCCATAGTGAAACCTTGTTATTAAAAAAATTACAACAAAGCTACAATCCTTATCTTCGATTAAAAGACCAAAAACTAACCTTAAAAGAAAAACTCCATAAATGGTTTCCAAAACATCAGATTATTAATGTTGATAAAAACTATTATTTAACCACCCAATATTTCCAAAATACAAGAGCAGATTTTATCATAAAAAATGATGTGACTTCAAGAAGAACTTCAGTAATCCCGGACACTGTTTGTTCTTATACAGATTCAACAATAGTCCTTAATACAAAAGAAATTATTCCGGCATATAACCTTTCAAAAACAGATTTCAAGGAAATAAAAAATCAAATTGCATGGCTAACTGTTTTATTCAGAACACTTGGGACTCCGGTCCCGGAACTTATGCTCGGAAATTATGATGAAATTGAAACCTATGTCATAATAAATAATCAAGACAGTCGAGATAGAATTATTATGCCTTCATTCACCGAAACAATAAAAAAGATAAACTACCACTACGAAAACCAAAACGCCTATTTTGAATTTAAAGAAATAAAAAAAATTAACAGTCGTCTCGAATTTTTTGGTAATATGTTCATAAAAAATGCCGATAATAATAATGTAGATTATATTGACATTAGATTTCATACAAACAGATTAAATGAAATAGACTTAGTTATGTTTATCATTCATCAAGACATATAATAAAGGAGAGCTCAATGAAAGGAATCATCTTAGCCGGAGGTAGCGGGACCAGGCTTTACCCGGCAACTAAAACTGTATGTAAACAATTATTACCTGTATATGACAAACCAATGATATACTACCCGCTTTCAGTTTTAATGTTAGCCGGCATTAAAGAGATATGTATCATTTCCACTCCTGAAGATATAGATAAATTTGAACATCTCTTTGGAAACGGAGACAAACTAGGTCTAAAAATTTGCTATGTTATTCAACAAAAACCAAATGGATTAGCCGAAGCTTTTCTTCTTTGCAAAGATTTTATCCAAAATGAACCTGTAGCCCTCATACTCGGAGATAATATTTTCTACGGAAGTAAATTAGCCTCAATGGTTCAATTTGCATCAAATAATATTGACGGTGCTACTGTATTCGGTTACTACGTAAAAGACCCTCAACGATATGGCGTAGTTGAATTTGATAGCAATCAAAAAGCTATCAGTTTAGAAGAAAAACCACTTAACCCTAAATCAAATTACGCTGTCGTAGGTCTTTACTTTTACGATAATAATGTAGTTGAATACGCTAAAACACTTAAACCTTCCAAAAGAGGTGAATTAGAGATAACTGACCTTAATCGTATCTATCTTGAAAACAATATGCTAAATGTACAAGTATTAGATAGAGGCTATGCATGGTTAGATACAGGCACTTTTGATTCTTTAGCCGATGCAACCCTTTTCATTAAAGCCATCGAAGAAAGACAAGGTCTAAAAATAGGATGTATTGAAGAAATTGCTTGGAGAATGGGATTTATTAATAAAAATCAATTACAATCACTCGCTCAAGAACTTCTAAAAAGTGGATATGGTCAATATTTACTTGAACTAATCAAGGAGAAATAATTATGTTTACATTTCACCCAATGAATATGCAAGGCTTATTCCTTATCACCCCAAAAGTATATTCTGATGAACGTGGCTTCTTTATGGAAACCTACAAAAAGTCCGAATTTCTTAACGCCGGAATAACACAAGAATTCCTACAAGATAATCATTCTCGCTCTCACCGAGGAGTACTAAGAGGATTACATTACCAAAGCGGAGATTATGCTCAAGGAAAATTAGTCAGATGCGTTAAAGGACAAATATTCGATGTTGCTGTTGACATTAGAAAAGAATCCCCTACCTTTGGGCATTGGTACGGAATCATACTTTCAGAAGATAACTTCTATATGCTCTATATTCCGGAAGGCTTTGCGCATGGATTCTATACAATTTCCGAAGAAGCGGAAACAGTCTATAAGACTACTTCTGAATACAAAACTGAAGCTGATAAAGGCATAATATGGAACGACCCGGATATAAATATTTTCTGGCCTTCATTTAACCCAAAACTCTCTCCCAAAGATATGAAACATCCAAAATTAAAAGATATAAAATAACAATAGAGGAAATTATGTCAAAAAGACAATTTAATAATATTTTAATTACCGGTGGTTCCGGTTTTATCGGAGCTAATTTTATTCATTACTTATTCAAACAAGAATTTCAAGGAAATGTCATAAATATTGATAAACTTACCTATGCCGGTAATCCTGAAAACCTTAAAGATATTGAAAAAAAAAGTAAGTACTTTTTCTATCAAGCTGATATCTGTGATTATGACAAATGCAAAGATATTATTCTAAAACATAATATTGATTGCGTTGTCCATTTTGCTGCAGAGTCTCACGTTGATAGATCTATACATGGACCTAAAGATTTTATATATACAAATATAATAGGTACATTTAACCTACTTGAAATATGTAGAAACCTCTGGAAAGATAAAGATAATACCTTATTCCATCATATCTCAACTGATGAAGTATTTGGTAGTCTCGGCGATAGTGGTTACTTTTTCGAAAACACTCCTTATGACCCACGCAGCCCGTATTCAGCATCAAAAGCATCTTCTGACCATTTAGTCTCAGCCTATTTCCACACGTATGAATTACCTGTTACTATATCAAATTGCAGCAATAATTACGGGGCTTATCAATTCCCGGAAAAGCTAATCCCTCTTATGATTTTAAATCTTCAAGAAGGAGAAAACTTACCTGTCTATGGAGACGGGAAAAATATTAGAGACTGGCTATATGTAGAAGACCACTGTTCAGGTATTTACTCCATTATCCAAAACGGTAATGTAGGTGAAACATACAATATAGGTGGAGAAAACGAATGGGAAAACATCAAATTAGTAAACAAAATGTGTAGTATTATGGATGAACTATTCCCGGACAATTCTCCTCATAACAAGTTGATTACCTACGTTAAAGATAGACCGGGACATGACAGAAGATACGCTATAAATTGTAATAAGATAAAAGATGAACTTGGCTGGAAACAGTCTGTAGATTTCGAAACAGGCTTAAGGAAAACAATAAACTGGTATCTTTCTAATACCAATTGGATAAATAATATTAAATCAGGGACTTATAAAAACTGGCTACAAAAAAATTATGAATCAAGATAATTATTCTTGACATATATTAAATCAAACTATATAATTCCAAAAAATATTAAGGAGTAAATTATGAAGCCTAGAATTATGGCAATAGCTATCAAAAAAAGAAATGAAGAAGCTGTGGAAGTTCAATCAATATTAACTGAATTTGGTTGCTATATTCAAACCAGACTCGGACTTCACGATACTTACGAAGGTTGTGCCAGCAACGGAATAATCATCTTACAACTAAGATGTGATGATGAAGTAGCTAATAAACTATCTACAAAATTAGACGCAATTGACGGTGTAACTGTCAGTTTAATGGAATTAAAAATGTAATACTAAGATATAAGCAGAGATATCTCTGCTTATCTTTTTTTAAAATATTACTAAAGCTATGGATATAATTACCGATTATAATAAAGACAAATAATATATAAGGATAGGATGATGATAAAGAGTAAAGATTACACCAACTCTTGGTTGAATATTTTTTCAATCATAAATTTCTTTATCTCTTTTTATATATCATATTTCAATATTTCTTATTCTATTGCTTCAGCATTTATTCGAGCTGCGACAGTACTTATTATTGCCAATGTTGTTGGTCGAATTCTTATTTGTTTATGGAAATTTGCTTTCCCTAAGAATGAATGGCTACTCTTAGTCCATGGTAAACCAAAGGTCGAAAGACGATCAAAACAACCCTTAGACATTGAAGGATTTGAAACAGGCTAAAACGTCACCTATTCAAAACAAGATTTAAATCTATTATTGGTACATTTTCTTTCTATTAATTTTCAGAAATAATATCCTTAACTACGTTCAATAAGTCTTTATACATTATGGGTTTTTCTTGTTCGCTCCCTAACAATTGTAAAGGATTAACTAAATCCCTAATTCTACAAAGTTTATACCAATTATCGGGAAGTTTTAAAATAGCTAATCTGTTATATTCTTCAAAAAACTGATCTCTGTTTTTTTGAGTAAAGTATCTTGAATATCTAAAAAATTGTCCAATATCGGCAAGACTATGTCCTTTCCCGGAATATTCCCAATCAATGATATAAAGCTTTTGACTTGAACTCAAAATCATATTTGCAGGTCTGAAATCACAATGAATAAGACTTTGATAACTTTCAATTTCATCAAAGAATATCTTATTTGCATCCAAATAACCGGTTACTTGTTTCAGTAAGTCTTTCCCTAATCGTTTCTGTAAAAATAAGGAACTCAAAAAATAACTGTACCATTGATTATAAGGTGGCAAGTCAAAAGAAACAAACAATGAACAATTGTTAATTTCAGCATTATGAATCAGGGCTAAATTATTGGCAACCTGTCGGATACAATCTTCAGACACAAACTTATTAAAATCAATATATGATTGAAAAATTTCACCTTCAATAAATTCATATAAGATATACTTATAATCTAATATTTGACCAACAGCAATGAGATTAGGCATATTAACATATATATGTAAGAGCTTATAGGCATTTATTTCATTATTTATTAGTTCATTTTTATCAGAGAACAATCTCAATAGATATTTATGATTAGTAGAATGAATGATATAATTAGTATTTCGGCAACCGTTCAGGATAGAGCTAATAGAGGTTATTTTCAGTTCAGGAAAGGTAATTTGAACTTCTGTTAAGGAAATTTCAATAATTTTTTGTGAACGTTCCCAGTTATGTTCAGAATAATTATTATCCATCGGATTATAAGTTTAATATCTTATTCATTGTTTCAATAAAAATTTCAAATCAATATTAATTCAAAACGTTAGATTTAAACAAATCCATCATCTGTTTAACTGCCGAAACGGCAGTTAGTTTGTTATGTTTAATTTGTTCAATAACCTGAGGAAGTTTTTCCTTAATATATGGATTTCTATAAAAACTATTTAGAATCTCTTCATTTAGCATACTCTCAAACCACTGTTTAGTTTGTTGAATACGTCTATCTGTAAAAATCTGTTTTGCTTTAGTATAAGTTACAAAATCTTGTATAACTGTCCAGATGTTTTCAATGCCTTTATTTTCAACAGCACTACAAGTATAAGCTTTTGTTGTCCAACCGGGAGTAGCATTTGAAAGATAATGTAATGCATTATTATATTGAGCCTTAGCAGTTTCAGCATTAATAATATTATCCCCATCAGCTTTATTGACTAAAATTGCATCAGCAAGTTCAATAACTCCTTTTTTAATACCTTGAAGTTCATCACCCGCTCCTGAAATCAAGATTAATAAAAAGAAATCTACCATAGAGCGAACGGTTACTTCATTTTGTCCAACGCCTACAGTTTCTACAAGGATTACATCAAATCCGGCAGCCTCACAGAGTAGCATAGTTTCACGTGTTTTACGTGTTACGCCACCGAGATTACCTGCTGAGGGAGAAGGGCGAATGAAGGCTTGGTCATTTCTTGAGAGCTGTTCCATACGTGTTTTATCACCAAGTATACTTCCTTTAGAGACAGTACTTGAAGGGTCTATTGCCAAAACAGCCGGTTTGAATTTATTTTCAATAAGGTATAATCCAAAGGTTTCAATAAAAGTACTTTTCCCTGCACCCGGTACGCCGGTGATACCTATTCTTA
>JALNXV010000176.1 GCA_023230175.1 Candidatus Cloacimonadota bacterium | reverse complement strand
TAACCCGTGGATTAAGATTAACGCCCACATAATTTTATCCACTTTAGTGGGTGATATAAACCTTTTGCCACTAAAGTAGCAAAAAGGAGATCCTTCACTTTGTTCAGGATGACACGGTCTTGGCGTTCTCGACTCACATTCACTGCGTTCATTGCAAGTCAAGTCCGATTTAAGGTGCAGATCAAGTATATCCGGATTTTTGTAAAAATAATTTATTCGTTTAATATTATTCATTTTACTTATATTTCTTGCTCTGAGTTTGTGAATATTCTCTTTCCAACCCATAAATGCATTATCCTTTGTAAGCCTTTACACTATTAAAATAAAATCAATTAAATCATAACTACGACATTAAACAAAAAATAAAGTATTTATTTGGAAATTATTATGTCTGAGAACCTAATATAATTGCTCCAATAACTCCGGCTTGATTGCCGTATAGAGCTTTTTGGATTATTACATTATGATATTCTTTTGATAGTAGTTGGATAGTGCCCTTTTTAAGGTAAGTGAAATCAAAAGAAGGTATTTCTATTACACCCCCTCCGATTATGATAACATCCGGATTGAGAATCATTATAAGGTTTGATAGAGCAGTTGCAAAAGTAGCATATATTGTTTGCATAGTAGAATAATATTTGGAGTTTGTTTGAACAAGATTTAATATTTCTTGGATAGTTAAAGATTTGGTTTCGGGAAAGTTTTCGTTCATTATCCTGATGATTGAGTTAGCTGAAGCATAAGCTTCAAAACATCCTTTTTTTCCACATAGGCATTGTCTTCCGTTGGGAACAATTATTGTATGCCCTGCTTCTAAACCTTTCCATGTATTTCCATGAAAGATACCATTAAAATCGACAAATCCTGTGCCTATTCCGGAACCTATAGTAATTCCTAAAACACTTTTATTTAAAAATTGCTTACTTTCAGCTAAGGTCATTAGATTGGCATCGTTGTCGATTAAAACAGGTAATGAAGTGATATCTTTAAAAAGTTTTAAAAGGTTTTCACCTTGTAAATAGGGGAGATTAGGGGTTGAACCGAGAATTAGTCCTGTTGAGCAATCAATAATACCCGGAGATGCAATGCTTATACATTTTGGGTTAGGATGAAGTTCTAAAAGTTCATTTAATATTTTTTTGAATAAAAGCATTAACTCGTGTATAGACTTTGAAGGATTTCTTTTTTTATTAAAATATATGAGACCTTGTTTTTGGTTTCCAATGCCGTATTTTAAGAAAGTACCACCTAGATCAAATCCAAATATATTATTATTCATTCTTTTACAGTGTTTATTGTTTATCAGGACTTTGGTTTCCAAATAGTTGCCATTGTCCTTTATCATAAAAGAAATAAGCTAAATCTCCATACATTTCGGGTGTTAAGAAAGGACCGTATCTGTTGTTAGTGTCATAAAAATAAATTTTTAAATATGCTGTTGCATAATCATCTTGTAATTCTATATCCAGAATTTCAATTTTTATCATACTATATAGAGTCATTCTGTCTTGCCAATCATAATAGATATTTGTTAAATTTTTGCCATCGAACAGAAAGTCTGTATGAAAGTAAGAGATTATTTTGTCAGCATTAAATTCATTAAATCCTTCTTCAATATGTATAAGAATATCTGAAATTTGAGATTTTTGAATGTCGGACTCACTTGTGCTTGTCGAACAAGAAATTAAGACTAATGAAACAATTATTAAAATATATTTATACATTTTTTTATACCTCTATAATAGTTCAAATGAGAATAGGATAAATGTCAAGTGATTTATGTGTAATAATGATTATATATTTAATTTTTTGTAAAAATGTTGATTGATTATAATGATATTAGATTGAATATCAAGTGGATATTCAAAATATAAACGATGTACAATCTTTTGCAAATAAAAATAATTTTATTATTTATATCTTTTTCGCTTGACAAAAAAACTTACTCTTGATAGTTGTGCTTTTATATCTGAATAGGAGTGAATAATTATGATGACTCTCTTGATTGTCGTACATGTGATAATTTGCATAGCATTAATTTTTATAGTTTTGATACAAACCGGTAAGGGTGGTTTAGATAGTAATTTCGGAGGAATGGCTACGAGTGCTTTAGGTACTCAAGGTGCTAATGACTTTGTAAAATTATGGACAAAAATACTTTTTGCCGCATTTGTTGTTTCTTGTGTTTTGCTTGCAGGACAAGTAAAACGTAATGATACTTATACCCCGGGAAAAAGTTTAATTCAAGATGAAGCTAAATCTGAAGTAGGTGAAACTCTTCCTGCTCAAATGCCTACAGAAGAATTACCTGTTGAAACAGCAGAATAAATGATTTTTGCAGAAGTGGTGGAATTGGCAGACACGCAAGACTAAGGATCTTGTTCCAGCAATGGTGTGCGGGTTCAAATCCCGCCTTCTGTACCAAATATAAGAACCGTCAATTGACGGTTCTTATATTTTTATAAAATATTGGATGCACGTGATTTATGTTTTTAGTGTAAGCAAGATGTATGTACAATATTAATCCTCAACAGTTTTAAAATATCATAAAAACTTATAAAATAATTTTATGATTTTTCTTGACAAAACAGAAAATTTTCTTATTTTTATGATATCGTAACAATTGGAGGTGTATTTGAATTCAATCATTAAGGTAATCAATCTTTGTAAAGAATATAATGGGTTTAAAGCAGTAAATAATATTAATTTTGAAATCCAAAAAGCAGAGATATTTGGATTTTTAGGTCCTAACGGTGCCGGAAAAACTACAACAATCAATATGTTAACCGGTATGGCTAAGATTAGTTCAGGTCAAATTTTTTATAATAATCAAGATCTAACATATAAAATAAAAATAGCCCAAAAAGTAATAGGTATAGTTCCTGACGAAAGTAATCTATACGATGAAATGAGTGGTTTTGACAATTTATGTTTCTGTGGCTCTATTTATGGAATGAGGAAAAAAGAAAGAGAAACAAAGGCAAACCAATTACTTGAAGAATTTAAATTATTAGATGCCCAAAACAAGAAATTCAAGGCATATTCTAAGGGGATGAAAAGAAAACTAACCATAGCCGCAGCTCTAATGCATTCACCTGAAATACTCTTTCTTGATGAACCGACAACCGGAATTGATGTTGTCAGTGTTAGGCAAATAAGAAATCTAATTAAAGAACTAAATGAAAAAGGGACTACTATTTTTTTAACTACACATTATATAGAAGAAGCTGAACGTCTCTGCGATAGAGTAGCTTTTATAATGGGAGGAGAAATCATCAAAATTGATTCTGTAATTAGATTAATTGATGATACTCAGACAAATAACATATTAGAAATAACTTATGAACCTTTACAATTGAATATGAAAGATTTTATAAACTCTTTGCAGATTAATTTTAATAAAATATCCGTTTCTATCAAAGATGAAACCTGTATCAAAATAATTAGTAAAGAAAAGATTGATATTAGTCCAATTATAAGCTTTTTTGCACAACATAACTTCTATATCTTAGAGGCTAAACTAATCAAACCAAGCCTTGAAGACGCTTTTGTCAAATACACAAAAATAGATATTACTCAAATGAAAAAAGAAAAGGAAAAAAGATGAAATCAATGATTGCCTTTTGGAATATATTATCTAAAGATATGAAAAATTATTACCTTAAACCACCAAATATAAGTTGGGGTTTAATATTCCCCTTTGCATGGATTTTGATGATGTTTCTTAGAACAAAGACCTTTAATGTTGTAGAAATCTTCCCCGGAATTATTGGGATGTCGATACTCTTTGGCACAACATCAATGCTTGCAGTTACTATTACCTTTGAAAAAAAATCACGCTCATTTGAACGTCTCTTACTTGCACCCATATCTTTAGAATTACTAATAATGGCTAAGATTACCGGAGCGATTTTATTTGGTATATTCAATAGTATATTGCCTATTCTAATTTCTGTATTCTATTTTAAAGCAAGTATTTATAATCCTATATCTTTATTCCTCGGAGTATGTTTATTGTCAATAATTTCAACATTATTTGGGTTATTTATTTCTGTGTCAGCCAAAGAAGTGTTTGAGGCACAGACATATTCAAATTTTTTTAGATTTCCAATGATATTTCTATGTGGTTTATTTGTGCCAATAACAACACTTCCTATCTACCTAAGAATTATATCTTATTTGTTGCCGGTTACTTATGCTATGGATTTTATAAGGTATTCTATAGATAAAAGCAATCTCATTTCAAATACATTAAGTCTTATTATAATCTCAGTATTTTGTTTGTTATTATTTTATATCAGCATTCATAATATGAAAAAGAAATGGCTAAAATAATAAATGTGCAAGCAAAGATGCTCGCACAACAATACCTGAGTGCAAGCAAAGATGCTCGCACAACAAATATTTATTAACAAGTTTTTTAATAATAAAAAAGGAGCTTTTCAGCTCCTTAATGATTAAAAATATATATTATTGAGTGAGTCTAAGATTTTGATCAACAAGTTTCATATTTTGATATTGAGGGAAATCTCGCTTTATTGCTTGCAAAATACTTCGAGCTTGATCTTTTTTATTTTGTTGGATCCAAGTCATAGCAATTTTAAGTTGAGAATCAACAAATTTATTTGAGTTTGGATAATTTTCTTGAACATGCTGAAAAGCCATTCTTGCTGCAGAAAAATCAGCTAAGGCGTAATAAGATTCACCAATCCAATATTGAGCATTTCCTGCTAAATCATGATTGGGGGCTTGCTCAATAATTGATTGAAAGGTTCTAATTGCTACAGGATAATCTTTAGTTTGATAATGATTTCTTGCTTCTTGGTATAAAGCAACAATATCTGTAGAGCCTTTGTCTGATGAAGCATCTACAACCGTGATTGTGGGTTTTACATAATCACGATTAGGTTGAATATTTCTTGAACCTGAGTTTGTTTCAAGAACACTGAGTCGATTATTTAAGGCTTGCAATTGATTTACTATTTGCATATCTTGCTCTTGAGTTGCTTCTGGAGTTGCACTAAATTGATTAATTAACTCTTCAAGATGGGCAATCTTCTGTTCTTGAGTTTCCAGTCTTGCATTAATATCATCAATATCTTGTTTTGTAACTGCACAGCCGGATAAAAGTACTATAATCATTAAGCTTAGAAATAAGTTTTTCATTGTTTACCTCCACTAATGAGTTGATTATGTTCATAAACAACTTTTTGTCAAGTAAAAAAATTTTTATTGACAAGATAAAATTATTAATTTATAATAGAGATATGAAGAAATTAGGATTAAGTCTATTAATAATATGTGTAAGTATTGTGAATTCTTATGCAACAAAAAATATATTCATTTTGCATTCCTATCGACCATCTTTAGGCTGGACAGAACAAATGCATAAAGGATTTACAGATGTCATTAATCAACATAATGAATCTCTATTAATTGTGCAAGAGTCACTTGATATTAAAAGTAGTTACAATGCACTTAAACAAGAGGATATATATAATTATTTAAATTTAAAATATAAAGATTTTATACCTGATGTATTTTTTTGTAGCGATAACGAAGCCTTAGATTTTATTTTAAAGTTTAGAGAATCAGATAGAAATTCTCAACTTTTTACAAATAATATTCCGATTGTTGCTTGTGGGATTAATCTACAAGATAAAAATGATTATCAAAATCTACAGAATCTTTTTATCATTCAAGAAGAAATGAGTCTTAATGAAACAATTGTCTTGGCTAAACAATTACATAAAAACAGTAGAGATTTTATCTTTCTCACAGATAAAAGCGATTATGGACTTTATCTTGAGCAAGCTATTATCAATTATTTTCAAGATTTTAATACTGACATAAATTATAAAATAATTTCAATAGAATATATTTACGATTTAGATAATATATTTCATAAAGAGATAAAAAATTCAAGCGTAATTTTTTTACTCTGTGGACAATTAAAAATAAACGAAACAACACTTTATGATATTACGAAAATTCCTGAACTTGTTTTAAGCAGAACTGACTTACCTATATATACATTTTGGAAAGATTATCTTTTCCCGGGTATAATGGGCGGTAAAGTTATCTACCCCTATAACCAAGGATTAAAGGCTGCTAATATCACAAAGGGAATTCTATTTAAAAAACACCAACATACTCAAACACATATTTTTGATAGTCCAAATGAATATTTTTTTGATTACTCTGCAATTCATAAATTTAAAATCAATAAGAAATTACTCCCCAAACAATCAAAAATCATCAATATCCCGGAAAAAACTAAAGAATATAACCGAATAATCAAGTATCTTATTTCTTTGATAATCTTTATTTCTGCTGTAACTATCATACTTATCATTGAAAACTTCAGTCGTAAAAAAATACAAAAAGAATTACATCAATCTAAATTACTTTTTGATTTTATATCTGAACATACTGATGAAATAATCTGGTTAATGAATCAAGATAAAAAATTCTTTTTTTTAACTCCCGTAGCTGAAAAAAAGTTAGGTTATAAATTACAAGAATTAGAAAATATCAAATTTGAAGAACTACTAGAAGAATATCCTAACACATTTTATAACAATTATATGGAAGCGGTTAATAATTTATTAAATCCTCAAAAATCAAAAGATGTTTCTTTAAAACACAACACCAAACAAGAAGAAATACTTAGATTTGAATTACCTATTAAAACCAAAAATAATGAGTTATTATGGGGCGATATAACAATAAAACTCCTACCCGGAGAAGGGAAAAATTCTTTCTGGGTATTAGGAGCAATACATGACGTAACTAATATCAAAAAAGTTCAAAATGAATTACTCCAAACTTTAAATGAAAGAGAATTACTATTAAAAGAAGTTCATCATAGAGTAAAAAATAACCTACAGATAATAAGTACCTTAGTACAATTACAATTAGATAAATTTAATGACAAAGATTGGTATGAAACACTTCACAATATCCAAAGCAGAATACACGCAATTTCATATATTCACCAAAAAATATACACATCTAACCACTTTTCTTTTATACGCTTTGATGAATATGTAAAGGAAATTTCCCATAAATTATGCTCTTTATACACCAATAAATATATTCAATTTAGCTTCGAAACGGAAGAAATAAGCATCCCTCTTGAATTATGCGTTTCTCTTGCTATGGTCTATCATGAACTCTTTACCAATGCTGTTAAATATTCAGATTCTAACAATAAAAATCTTGATTTTACAATAAAATTATTTAAAGAAATACTAAAACAAACAACTCAATCGACAAGCGATAAACGTTTCAATCTTAATGAAACAAGTAGTGAAGTTATTCATTTATTTTTTAAAGATTCAGGAAAAGGATTCCC
>JALNXV010000175.1 GCA_023230175.1 Candidatus Cloacimonadota bacterium | reverse complement strand
GGCCTTTCCATGCCTGCGCGAACCCTGCGGCCGCCTTCTGTTGATCGCTGTATGTCATATCCAAAGAGTACCATGGACATGCCTGCAAATCAACGCAATTACAATACAAAACTAAACCGATTAGGAATCCTGCCGGCAGCCATGGCGTGAACTGTCTTGCGAACGGTTTCAGGCACTGCATTCTGAATGGAAAATCCATAGTCCAAGGGCAATCTAAAGAAGGCGATGCGAAGGTCTTTGGGGAGTTTTTTCGAAATACCGACCTAGTGTTCTGAAAACAGGTTTTGTTTTCATTGTAATTTGTTACAAATCAAGAATATGATATGTTTGGGTATCCACTTATGTCCTTTTTTAATCGTTTCTTTCTGAAAATAATCAACCTGGGCCAATTCTCTTTTTCAAGGAATTGACCCCTTTTCATATGGAACTTTCAACAGTCGCATTTGCAACTCAATCAGATAGATTTCTAATAATCCAGCTTACTTCTTCAGGCTTCATTTCTCCTTTTAGTTTGTTTGGAATCGCTTCAAGAATTTCCTCTGCAACCTCAGGTTCTCCGTTTTCCCGGAAGAAACTCATCATACTGCGGTATTCGGAAATCACTGCATCAATTCTGGCATCACCTTCGGGATCAGCTTCCTCAATAGACATGTTGGGAATGCCGTTTTCATTCATCCATTTTAAGTCTTGCTGGCATAATGAGACAAAATGCTCATAATCATTGCCACTGTGCCATCCTTTCTGTGCTATGGCAAAGATTCTCGGGAAGGCATGCCTGAATAGACTGCTTTTGTCCAGAAGCCTCTCAGACCAGAAGCAGGCCTCAAATCCGACGATGTTTTTAGAAGGAACTGCTTTTCCATCCTGAAGCTTATTCTGAGAAAAGAAAACCCTTCGGAGCGGAACGATTCCTGGAATGAAATCCAAATAGAAAACTGGTCTGAGCGAAAAGATACATTTTCTGTTCCCTTCTGCAATTTCGTCGCAGTAGCCAAGCTTTGAAGGATCTTCTTCCCAATATTGAATCAGGACATTACCTGGAGTATAATCTCCTTCAAGAGCCTCATTCCATTCAATGCACTTCTTGCCTTTTGTTGCGAGATAATCAATTGCCTGACGCATAAACCATGACTGAAGAGCTTCTTCACCTGAAAGATTATTATTAATTATGCGCCGCTGACAACGGCTACAATTCTTCCAGTGCTCTTTTGGCGCCTCATCACCCCCAAGATGAAAGTACTCATGAGGAAACAAAGAGCAGACTTCATCAAGAAGGCGCTCCACGAAAATCACAACTTCATCCTTCCCTGCACAGAGGATATCAGCAAATATTCCAGGAAGGAAGGGAACGCTTATTTTCGAAGAATCACAGCCTAAATCAGGATAAGCGGCAATCATCGCACTAGTGTGTCCAGGCATATCAATTTCAGGGATAATCTCGATTCCGCGGTTTCTGGCAAAATCAACAATAGATCTGATTTCTTCTTGGGTATAAAATCCTCCATACACAGTTCCGTCCGGTTCTTTACGCCATGATCCCGTCCTATTCAGGGCAGGAAATAATTTGCTTTCGATACGAAAACCTTGATCATCGCTTAAATGCCAATGCAGGCGGTTCATCTTCCGAAGAGAACATTGCTCAATCATTTCCTTGATTTCTTCTGCCGGAAGAAAATGCCTGCAAGAATCAATCATAAATCCACGGTATTCATAGTCGGGAGAATCCTGAATGCTTTGGCACGAGCATGAGGCCTCTGGAGAACTAAGAAGCCAGAACAAAGTCACCAAACCATTCGACACTCCTTCCAACTCCTCGCCTTCTACCGCAACACGAGTTTTCTGAATTTTGAGTGAATAAGAACCTGCATGCAAACCCCGAGGAACAATAGTTGCTGTAATAACAGCATCATCAGATTTCTCGCAGAATTGGGGCTTTCTATCAAGCCTGTTGCAGAAGACTGAAATTTGCTCCTCAGCCCCAAAGCACCTTATCTCCGATGAAGGGAGATGGAAAATTCCTTCTTCTTTTCTAATTTCTCCATAAATTTCCGGTATCATTGATTACCCTCCTTTTTTTACCCTTTAACAGCACCAGCACCCACGTTGTTTGTTATCTGTTTCCTGAATATCAAATAGAATAGAAGCATCGGCATCAAGCCAATGACAAGGGCAGCGAATTCCTTCCCGTAGTCAGATGAAAGAGTTCCGGAGAACCGGTATATCCCTAGAGGAAGTGACTGCAAGCTTGTCTTTGAAACAAGAATGTTAATCAGTGCAAATTCGTTCCAGATTGTTGGAATATTGAGAAGCCCAAGAGTTATGAGAATCGGTATGCTCATAGGAATTACAATCAAATTAAAAATCCTAAAATACCCAGCTCCATCAATTCGCGCTGCCTCAACAAGTGAGGTCGGAATGCTCTTTACATACTCAGTGCACAGGTATATTCCTATTGGAAGCAGAGAACCGACATATACAAGAATGACGGCAAATCTTGTATTATAAAAAAGATGAAAGCTCTCCGCAGAACAAAGTCCAACCTTTTCAAACAAAAGACCCAGAACACTGTCAAGTTGGCTTACTTGAAGAAAAATCGGAACCATCAATGTCTGAGTGGTGAGAAGAAGTCCTAAGATGAAAACCGAATATATAATCTTTGAAGATTTCCCAGGAATCTTGGCGAACCCGAATCCTGCGAGCAGCGAAAGAAATCCAGAAATACCAACAGACATTACAGTGTAAATCACGGAGTTTAAGAAAAGAATCCCAAAATCTCCGGCTCTCCAGGCCCCAGGATAGTTCTTTGTGAAGAACTTTCTCGGCCATCCTGCCATGTTAGAGTTAAATTCCACAGTTGTCTTAAATGAATTGACAATAAGCCACAGCACAGGAACTATCGCAAGAAGCGAGAACACCAACATTATAATATAGCCAAATGTCTTCCAGATATATGCACTCAACGATCGTTCTTGTCTGAAATCAGTTTTCATCATTCTCACCCCCGAAAGCTTTCTGTATCTTTCTTGTGAGCAAAATAAGCAGCAAACTAAATGTAACCATCATCATCGATATGGCATTCGCCATCGGGTAATCAGGTGATCCCATGAACGCCTTCTCATACATGTATATTGCAAGAACTTGAGTGATTCGAGCAGGGCCTCCTCCTGTCATAGAATAAATCAAGGCAAAGGAATTCAGAGAGCCCGCAATACAAAGTACCGAGCAGTTCATGATGGAGCCCTGGAGCTCTGGAATTATGATGTGTCTCAGGATGCTTTTTTCCTTTGCACCGTCAATCATAGCTGATTCTATTGTCTCCTTGTTTATCTTCTGCATATTTGCAAGGAATATAATCAGGTACATTCCTGTCCAGCACCAGAGCGTGACGAAAAGAATCGGCCACATTGATGATCCGTCCTTGTTAAGGAAATCTGAACTCCATTTCCGTGATAGGATATTTGATAGATCATTAATCAGCTGCTTGTCAGTGTCATCAGACAGAACTTCAATTGTCGCAACAATTCCTTTACCAGGATCATCAAAGGCCTTCTTTGCTGCCCTCGAATCGATTCTTATGATATCATCAATCATCTCATTCTCTATGGCATCGCCATTCTGATAATCATAGCTTTCCATCACTTTTTCCAGTTTGTTCTGATAAGAAGAAAGATTTACATCATTCACAACTTCAGCAAGAGGACCAAATGGAGAGAAAATGAGATTCCACATTATTCCAATTACGATGACGGATATGACGCTCGGAATGTAAAGCACTCCCTGCCAGAAGGTTCCAAAGCATACGATTTTGCGATAAATCAAGTAAGCCAAAAAAAGCCCCAAAGGCAATTGTCCAAATACAGATACCAAGACAATGTAGATATTGTTTCTAAATGCATGCCAAAAATACGGATCTGAAAAAAGTTTCGCATACTGTCCAAATCCAACAATCTTCATGCTTCCAGTTCCGAAAATCCTACCTCCATTAAAATTGCTCAATGATAGGATAATTGACAGCACAACAGGAAAAGCCAGAACAAAAAGATATATTATGAATGGAGGAATGACCATCCATCGATATGCGTGTTTTTTTTCTTTTTTGCTTGTATTGTCCATAACAAAGATCTGTTGATCATTCCTCCTTAAAGAAAAATGACTTGCAGGGCAGACAGCTCGGCAAGTCATCAAAATAAAGTCACTAATTAGAAGCTATCCAAGCATCGGCCGCTTGTTGAATTTCAGCAGCGCCCTGTTCCGGAGTCTTTGTTCCCAATCCAATTTCCTGAAGAACCTTGTTAATCACAGTATAAATTGCAGGATCAAGAACGGAATCAAGGACAAAACAAGTTTCAGGAACAGAAGCGTAGTATTCTTTCATCTTAAGAGTCAAAGGTTCTAGTGAATCGCTTACTACATCTGTTCTGGATGTTATGTATTTTCCCAATTCAAGATAAGTCTTCTGTACTTCTTTCGAGTAGATGTACTTGAATAGCTTCAAAACTGCCGCTTCCTTGGCAGAGCCAGAAGGAATTGAAGCAGAAATACCATATCCACATCCAAGCGTTGATGAGACTACTCCAGGGTATTTCTCACCCGGAATCACAGGGAAAGCTTCAAGAACAATGTCACTCTGCTGCTTTTCTGGAGAAATCAACGCTTCTCCTGAAGCCTTGTCGGTCAAGAAAACACTCTGCCTCCAGTCACCGTCAATCAGAATTGCCGCTTTCCCAGCCGCAAAGAGTCCTGGAACTTCACCATATGAAAGCTGAATGGTATCTCTTGATATAACTCCATCCTTGTATAGTGTATCAACGAATCTAAGCGAATCAACGAATTCCTTGTCCGTGAATTTGACTTTTCCTTCAACTACTTGACCGAACCAATCCTTTCCAACAAAGCGACCGGCAATTGTCGAATACAAACAAGACTGCATTACCCAGTCATCCTTGTTTGCCATAACCACTGTCTGGATTCCTTTTGCCTTGAGCTTCGGAACCATTGCTTTGAGATCTTCATATGTCTTAGGAACTTCCAACCCATTTTCATTTAGTAATTTCTCATTGACGTACATAACACTTGAATAGCAGATTGACACAGGAAGCATAGCTAGATAATGACCAGCCTGATCCTCTGAATCGACAACCGCGGGAAGGAAATTCGAAAGGAATTCGTCTCCAAGCAGCGGTTTCAGATCTTTGAGAAGCTTCTGTTTGTGAATATCTGCAGATCTCCCGCCTGGATACATATAGACGATGTCTGGGATTGTTCCCGCTGCGACATAAGCGGCCAGTTTCTGATGGAACGGCTCATTGGACAGGTTTTCTTTCTCAAGCACTATGTCAGAATTGTCCTCATCGAACTTCTCCCATAGAGCCTCCGTTTCTTCATAACCTGCTGTTGTAGCATCTGCATAGTCAAAGACTTTGAGAGTAATTACTTCCGCACTCCCTTGAGCCTGTGACTCCGATACTCCATTTGCAAGAAGTGCAAACGAAATCACCGAAAAAACCAGTAAATTAACAATAAGTTTTTTCATTTTTTCCTCCTATTTTATGGGCTTTCGCCCTATTTTTTTATCAATCAGCAAGGTATCATTTCATTATCGAAAAGATACATATACATCTCCCTTGCCGCTCCAATGGCAACTGAATAGGCTCCAATAGCTGAATAGGATATCGGGATTCGCTTCTCAACAGGGAATGGCCATCCTGCATGGATTGCATTCTCCAAAGTTCTACAAAACTCTCTACCTTGAGGTTCGCAATCGCTTCCAACATAGATACAGCCAACATCCAAGGAGTTGGCAAGCAGTGCAATGTTTCTGGACAATTCATCGCATAAATGCTCAAAAACCGCATGATCGTCAAAAATGCTATTCATCTCATTTCTTGACAATGAAAGCTGGAAATCATCTTCTCCATTGCAGAAAGCACTTCGGAACTCGCCAGCATAAGAATGTGCACCATGATAAAGACGACCTCCAATGACAATCCCAAGTCCTATACCAATTCCACCAAACTTTTTGTGCGGAACATTGACCTGATTGAACTCAATCATCAGAAAGATAAAATCAGAAGGACCTTTATTCACAGGAAGCAGATTGAGCCAGGCACAACAGTTAGCATTGTTTTCTACTAAAACGTCAATGCCAAGTTCCTTGCTAAGAGGTTCAATGATTCTGGTCTTTGAGCTGTATTTCAACGGCACAGAAAAATCAATTGAACGGTCGATTGAGTTGACCAACCCGCCAACTCCGATTGACAGTCCAAGGCATTGAGGGAATGGGCCGTTTGGCGATTTCGTGATTTCGTCAAAGATTCTGTGAACCATCTGAATTAAATTTGTGCTGTTAATCTCTGCCTTCTCCGATGCTGAAAACAGCACTTCATCATTCATGTTAACAACGACTACTGAATATGATCCAGCTTGGATTGCAAGCCCTATTACCATTCCTGATCTGCCGTTAAGCATTAACGGGATTGGCCTTCGCCCTGTTTGAGCAGAAACAGAAGTCGGCATCTCAATAACTATATTTCTTTTGATAAGGGTTGTAATTTCACCGGTTATAGTCGCTTTGTCAATAGACAACCTTTTTGCAAGTGCCGCCCTGCTTTCCATGGGATGCTGCCATAAGGACTGACATATCATAGATGCATTGCTTTTCTTATCCATTAATGACTCCTTTCAAGGTTTTGATAAATCAATAGGATTAGGTTTGATTCTTGACATATCCTTAAGTAGTTCATGTTTATTGACGAGGTATATATTTCGAGGAGATACCCAATTCGTCAAAAATAAGAAAGAATAAAGCAAAACTTTGAATAACATGCTTATACTCCTTTTCCAACAAACTAGTTTATTGATTTTTTCAATAAATTAACAAAAACCTAAACTTTGAAAATTCACATATCCAGAGTTAGTTGAATTTTTCAACAAACATAGTATAACACCCATTTTCTGAACTGTCAAATCCAAATCGAAGATTTACCGATTTACAAAGATTTACAAAGATTTACAAAGATTTACAAAGTTTTACAAAGATTTACCGATTTACCATTGACCTTTACAATCTTGATTTACAAAACTAAACCAAACAAAAGGCTCCTAACTTGATAACAGGTGTGAAGCATCATGTCGTAATCGTGCAAAGACGAGAATGAGGTATCTTGCTGGTAGCCTTGGGTGAATAATCTTGCGAACGGCTTAAACCCCCTGCCCCATCTATTCCGCATGAATCATTGCAAGGCAATACAATACATGAGAATCACCGATGCAGGATTGACAAGCGCTTTTCAGCATCATCAACAATAATTGAAAGCAGCTGCGCCTGCTTGCCTGACAATTCTGCTGCGAGTCTATCAACAGCCTGAGGAAAGGCAT
>JALNXV010000174.1 GCA_023230175.1 Candidatus Cloacimonadota bacterium | reverse complement strand
CGTACAACAAAAAACAAAAGTACAAGCAAGGATGCTCGTACAACAAAAAACAAAAGTACAAGCAAAGATGCTCGTACAACAAAACTATTTATTAATTTCTACTAATAATGAATAATGCTTTTTATTTTTTCTAATAATTCAGAAGAGGAGAAAGGTTTTAAAATTAAATGTTCATATCTTATCTTATTGAATTCTTTAAGAATCATATCTTTAGGATAACCTGACATATAAATCACAGCAACGTCAAGATATTGTTCCGGTAGTAATTCTTTAATCCTATAACCTCTAATATCCGGTAAGATAATATCTATTAACATAAAAGAAATTGGGATAAAATTTGCTGAAATATAATTAAGAAAAGCATTCCCGGATAAGAAAGATTTAACACTAAAGCCTTCCTTTTCTAATACTTCTTGAATCATTTTTAAAATCTCACTATCATCTTCAATAATAACTACAAACTTATCTTTTGAAGTCTGAATTGATTGAGTATTAAATTCTGAATTTTCTGAGAGTATTTCTTGTTGAGCATATAAAGGCAGATATACTTTAAAAACTGTACCAATACCTTGTTCTGAATAGACAGAAACTTCACCATTAGCCTGAGATATAATATTATAAACAATCGTAAGACCTAAGCCTGAACTTGTTTGCTTTGTAGAAAAGAAAGGTTCGAATATTCTTTTTTGGGTATTTGAATTCATTCCTATCCCGGTATCTTCAAAAGTAATTTGGATGTAATCACCTGCAGAGAGATTAGAATGGTATGTTATAAAGGCGGAGTCAAGAAAAACTTTATCTATTGAGATTGTTAATTTCCCACCTTTAAGCATTGCTTCTTTTGCGTTTACACAGATATTTAAAAAAGCTTGTTCAAACAACTCAATATCTATATAAACTTCAAAGTGTTCCTTTATGGTTTTATATTCAATAATTATATCTTCACCTAATAATCTTTTTATAATACTGATATTTTCTTCAATAGAAGAGACTATGTCAGTTTTTGTCGGATGATTCTCTTGTCTTTTACTCATCATCAACATCTTTTTTGTAAGTTGTTTAGCTTTTGAACAAACATCTCTAATTATTGTAAGCCTGTCCATTATTTCTCTTTTATCTTCAGATCTATTCATAGCTAAATCTGTATTACCAAGAATAGAGGTAATTAAATTGTTAAAATCGTGAGCTATAACACCTGATAATTTACCTAAAGCATCCATTTTTTGGGTTTGATATAACTGTTCTTCGAGTTTTCTTTGAGAAGAGATATCAGAATGAATACCAATTAAATATACAGGCTCATTATTTTCATTATATTTTGTTACAATACCTCTACTTAGTACCCATATATATGATTTATCCTTTTTTCTAAGTCTAAAAGAAATTTCAAATGTTTTTTCCCCGGAATATAATGAATCATATATTTTTTTTATAACTATTTGTCTGTCATCCGGATGTAATAAATCTTTCCACGTTTGAAATGTAGGAGAAAGTTCATTTTGTTTATAGCCTAACATATTACAATAAGTTTTTGAAAAATTTGTCAATTTAGTAATAAGGTCCCATTCCCAAATACCTTCATTTAAAACTGTAACTAATTTTTCATAAATTTCAATGTTTTTATCAAGAGTAGATTTTAATTTATTGGATTCTTTTTTTTCAGATTCTAATTCTTTAGTTTTATTTTTTACTTTTTTATATGCAAAACAACACCAAACAATCAAGAATAAAATTGAGATTATTATTAAAGCTAATATAATTCCAATGATATTACTGTTAATTTTTTTATTGAAACTAAACCAATTTTCTTGAATTTTATGATACTTACCTGAAGTTATTAAAAAATAAAACTTTTCATTGATTTCATCTATAATATCTTTGTTTTTATATTTGCTTGCAAAGCAATAGCTTAATTTCATTAACTCCTTGGGATTAAAAATAATATCATCAATCTGATGTTTTGATATAAAATAATTACCGGCAACTAAAGAAATAACTGCTCCATCATACTCGTTAAACCTAAGTCTTAAAATAGCTTCTTCAGGATCTTGAACTTCTATGACATTAGTATAAGAATTTTCTATCATAAACATATTAATGATATCATCTTTTTGTACTAAAAGCTTTTTATCTGATAACTTACTAATATCAATTTGTGGTTTATCTTTTTGATAAAAAATTACATAAGATACAAGATTATGAGGGATACTAAAATAGTTATTTTTAGCTCTTTCTTCAGATAAAAACATACCGCTAAGAATATCTATCTCTCCTGCATTATATCGTCTTACAATATTTGCCCAAGAATCAGCATAAAATTCAAATTTATATGGGGTATAAGGTTCAATTTCCTTAAGAAGGTGAACATTAAAACCTTTTATTTCTCCATGTTTATCAACGTATTCATAAGGAGGATAATTATTATCTAACCCTACTTTAATTGTTCTTGACTGAGCTAAAAGATTAAAACAAATAACCACAAAAAATACTGTTAGAACCAATTTCTTCATTTGTTCCTCCAATAATAAATAATAAACTTAAAATCTTACAATGTCAAGAAAAAAGATTTTTATTTTCGCTTGACTTATTTCAATATTTAAATTCTTTTGATGGCGAAATTTAAAAAGTAAAGGAGCTACATAATGAGAAATAATATTGAAGTTTCTAATTATATAGATGAAGAAATGATTTTGGACATTGAACCAACATCGAAAGAACAAGCCTTAGAAATGCTTATTGAAGTTATGAGATTGAGTCCAAAAATTAAAGACATTAATCAATTTCGCCAAGCAATTTTTTCAAGAGAAAATTTAATGAGTACCGGAATTGGGTACGGATTAGCCATCCCTCACGCAAGACTTAAAAGTATTGACGATTTTGTTATTGGTATCCTAAGATGTAAAAAAGGAATCAACTATGAATCTATTGATGATAAGCCGGTAAGAATCATTTTTATGATTGGTGCTTCCGAAACACAAGATAAAGATTATATACGTTTACTTTCCAAAATTATGATTAGACTTAAAGATAAAGAATTACTTGATAAACTACTACATGTTGAAACAAGCAAAGACATATATACTCTTATAACTGAAACAGAATAATGAATACAAACATACTTTTTATCTTCATAGGTATAACTATTATTTTTTCAATCCTTTTGGAAAGAGGTGTTGCAAGATTTAAAAGCCCTGCAATTTTAGCTTATATCTTAGCCGGAGCCATAATAGGACCCGGTGCTTTAGGCTTAGTTCAACTACAGGACATACAAGTCTTAAACTTTATAAATGTCTTAACTCTCGCTTTGATAGGCTTTAATGTCGGTTCAGAATTACGTATTTCTGAGCTAAAAAAGATGGGAAGTTCAATCATAACAATAGTAATTTTTGAGACTCTTTTGACATGGTTAGTTGTCTTTCTCGGTACAAGTATCATCTTAAAAAGTATTCCAATGGGTATAATCTACGGTGCCTTAGCAGCAGCAACAGCTCCCGCCGGCACAGTTGATGTAATCAGACAATACAAAGCACAAGGCAAATTAACTTCAACCCTGTTTGCTGTTATGGGCATTGATGATATTTTAGCATTGATTATTTTTAGTATTTCCATTCCAATAGCAAGACTATTAATTGTTAAAGGTCAATTTACATTAATGAATTCCTTACTTCACGCCGGAGGAGAAATTGTTTTTTCAGTCGGTATAGGTGTTTTAAGCGGGTTTATTTTGTATTATGTCGCTCGAAAAATACATAATAAAAATATGATGCTGTTACTCAGTATTGGCGTTTTATTTTTCCATTGCGGAATTGCTGAGAAATTTAGACTTTCGCCTATTTTAATTAATATGAGTACCGCAATTGTTTTGGTAAATAAATCAGCAATTATATCAAGAAAATTTTCAGGTGTTTATACAGAATGGGCTCCACCAATTTACTTATTATTCTTTGCCTTAATCGGTACAAGAATGAACATATTTGTTATTTGGAATTACATTCCAATTATCGTAGTTTATATCCTAACCAGAACTGCCGGCAAATTTAGCGGTGCATACGTGGGATGTTCTATCGCTAAATCACCAAAAATTATTAAAACTAACCTCGGATATACCTTACTTTCACAAGCCGGTGTAGCTATTGGACTAACCTACGGTGCTGTAAAACTATTAGAAGAAGCTAAACTCTTCAGTTGTGCTGATCAAGTTATCAATGTAATGACTTCAACCACTTTCTTAATTATGTTAATCGGGCCTGTTCTTGTTAAATATGGTTTAAATAATGCAGGCGAAATCAAAGTAAACGAATAGGAAAAAATTTATGTATATGATAATTCATCTCTATCATGAAAAGTATTTGCAAGACCTAATACTATGCTTAACAGAAGTAGGTGTAGAAGATTGTATTGTTTTATCCGGAGAATCACTTGGCCATAAACTTGTCTTTGATATACCTCTCTTTGCAACTTTTAAAGATACTGTTGGCTCACAAAGAGGTTATGGAAATATCATTATGGGTATTGCCGAAAAAGAAGATATTGACTTATGCCTTTCCGAACTAAAACACGCCGGAATAAATTTTATTGATGACGGATTAGGTAAAATCTACCTTATTCCTATCAGTGAAGTATATGAGTAAAAGCTTTTAAATAGTTAAGAGTTTATTGAACAATATTTGATAATATGCAACTGTCTTTATATTTAATCCGGATCAATTTCAACAAACTTATCAAAATACGCACATAATTCTTTGTCTATCCTGTATGGTTTACCATCCTTAACATAAACACCTTTGACTAATACCTTACTACATAATTCACCTTTAGAATTATATATCTCTTGATACCAAAATGCCGAAAGCCTTGTGTTTTCGGTTATTTTTGTTAATACCATGATAGTATCTTCCAGTTCAATACCCTTTTTATAATCTATTTCGACACGTATTACATATAAAGAGATATTTAATTCTCTCAATCTTGAAATCGACATATCCATTTCAGATAAAGCCTCAGCCCTGGCTGATTCATAAATTTGCAAATAATTTGCATTGTTTAAATGACCATATATATCACACTCAAAACCATAGATTTTTTTTATAAATTTAAATATCATCTTTCCTCCATTTTTTCATAATATTTATTTATCTGAAGTCTGTCAAGAACAATTATTTACCCCAACAAAGCTATAAAACAGCTAACTTGACTTGCAACGAGAGAAACCCCTTCTTACTTTGCAATTAGTGACTAAAAGTCAAATACTTTTAAATTAAAATATATTAATTGACAATGTTTTTCATATATTATAAGATTATATCAAAGGAGTATAAAGATTATGTATTTATTAGCATGGTTAATTATTTTTGCATGGATTATTGGCTTCATTATCGTTATTTATTCAAGGAAAAAAGCAACAAAGAAAAAAACAAAAACAATCTACAATGAAATACATTTACCTCGTCAATTTGAAATCAATATATGTTTTTCAGAAAAAGATAAAAACAAAGACAAGTAAACTCTAATTAATAATATTTGAGGTATTTTTTAATACTAACTATATTGCTCATACAACGCAATTATTTAAGAACCATCAAAATATCTTATCACAAATGAATTAATTCTTAATCATCATCTAAGCCGGGATATAATTTTTTTAAGCAAATAGGACAAAGACTATGGGTAAATTCTGCACTTGAATGTTGTCTAATATATTCTTCAACTTGAAGCCAATACCCGGAGTCATCACGTATTTTTTTGCAATTTGAGCATATAGGAATCAGCCCGGATAAATCTTTTATCTTTTCTTGTTGTTCTTTTAATTTTTTTAGTAATTCATTTCTTTCAACTTCTAATTTGTGTTTATATAACGCCATTTCAATTGCTATTTGCAATTCTCTATCTTTAAAAGGCTTTATAAGGTATCCGAAAGGTTCAATCAATTTTGCTCGCTGGATTGTTTTCTCGTCAGAAGCTCCTGTAATAAATATTATCGGGATATCATAATCTTTTTTAACAATTTCTGCAATCTGAATTCCATCAAGTTTCCCTGAGAGAATGATATCCATTAAAATAATATCAGGTTGAGTTTTTTCTAAAAAACTAAAAGCATCATCCTCAGATTCAGCAATTTTTAAAACATTAAAACCTATCTCTGACAATCTATGTTTAATATCCAAACCGACAAATTCATTATCTTCAACAATCAAAATAGTAATTTCACTCACTCAAAGCTCCAATTAGTTTCATTTATTTCCCAATATATCAATTAATAATTTAAAATCATTAACATAATCTTTAATTACTTCTACAAGAAGGATAGAATTTTTAGTATCAATAGTAGTGTAAAAGGCCCATCCTTCTAAGGATTCCAAAATATAACCAAATAAAATCAATTCTTTGGGTGGGATAAGGATATGATATAACATATCGCCACTTTCCTGTAATTGTTGAAATATTATTTGATAATTAATCATAATTTACTCTGCTTGCTTATCTTGTTTACTTTTCTTTTTAGGAGTATTAAGTACTAAATCAACTACACTATTGACATCTTTAGTAAAGATAAATTCTAAATTTTCTTTTGCTTCAGGTTTTAATTCTATCCATTCCTTTTTATTTGCTTCAGGCAATATTACATTTTTAAAACCATATCTTTGTGCAGCAATTATCTTTTCTGAAATACCACCTACAGGAAGAACTCTACCTGTAAGAGAGATTTCTCCGGTCATTGTATAGCTATGATTATAAGGCCTGTCAGACAGGCAAGAAACTATTGCCATTGTAAGCGTTAAACCTGCAGAGGGACCATCTTTTGGAACAGCACCCTCAGGGATATGAATATGCAAATCATATTTCCGAAATACATCTAACGGAATATTCCATTTTTTATGATATTTCTTGATTAAACTCTGAGCTGCTTTTGCTGATTCATTCATTACTTTACCGATATTTCCGGTCATTAAAAGCTTTCCGTTTCCGGGATATTTTAGTACTTCGATAGCTAAAACTTCTCCTCCGATTGGAGTCCAAGCCAAACCATAACTAACACCAACTAAATCCTTATTAATAATTTGTTTATCAGAATAACGCGGCATACCTAAGATTTCTTCAAGGTATTTTTTAGTAATATTAATTTTACTAACCTTTTTTACTGTCAGATAATTTTTAATAGTTTTTCTGTAGATAGCATTCAATTGGCGTTCAAGTTCTCTTACTCCTGCTTCAGCTGTATAGCCCCTAATTACTTGACTTAAAACCTCTTCAGTAAAGTTAAAATTAATCTTTTTCCCAACACAAAATTCAATATCTTTTTTAGGTATCAAATGATTTTTACAAATTTTAACCTTTTCATATTCACTATAACTTAACAGATGTATTACTTCCATTCTATCTCTTCAAGCACAAG
>JALNXV010000173.1 GCA_023230175.1 Candidatus Cloacimonadota bacterium | reverse complement strand
TAACAATACACCTGTTGGGACATCTCCTGATGACCCTGATAATATAAATACTATAGATTATTTTGGATTAGTCTCAGAAGGTAAGGTTTTGATAAAATATAAATATCGTGATCCTTTATCTAATGCAATTATTGATGCACCAATGTCAACAGGACCAAATGGGAATATATACTTATACGGTGCTTATGCTGCTATTGGAGATAATGATCCAAGTCTTGGAGATTTCGATTATAAAGCTGATGGTGTTTTTTCTTATGAATATCAACATCCGCACGGAACACCTACTCCTTTCTGGGGTCAAAGTGCTTATACCGGTAACGATACCTTGTTTTCTTTCATAGATTTTCATCGTATTAAATTCCCACCAAATAGGCCGACCTATGGAGTATTTAATAATATGCAGTGGCCCGGAGCAGTTGGTATGCAATATTATGTAGGATATCCTATGGCTAATAATCCATTAACCGATTTAGCAACTTCTCCACATTATGCAGTATATGATTATCCTTGGTATAATCCTGTTTATCCGGAAAGTGGAGCTGATTTGGTATTTGAACGTGGAAATCTATGGGTTTACGGATCAATAGCTCAAAGAAGAAGAGGCTTTATACACAGATCCGGTAATGAATCCCCAGATAATCCGGATACCTCACAAATGTGGGATCCTGCAAGATTTGTATTTGGCCCAACTCATCAATCAACAGGCTATGATAAGCAGTATTTTTATGATCGTAGATTTATGTATAAACAACCCCCGGACTATCCTGAAGTATATCAAGGTTCAAGTGCAGGAAGAATGTCTGCATTTGATGATACATCATGGAATTTTAGAGTACCACCGAGAAATTGGGGGATCTAATGTTAATAAATATAAAAAAATAAAGAGGCAATATGGCTAAGAAAAAACCGTTAAAGTTTAAAGAATCTGTCGGTATAGACATAGGTACCCATAGTGTAAAATTGGTGCACCTAAAGAGATTACATGACGGATTTAAACTTCTTAACTACGAAATAAAGCCTACGGTCCCTGAAGGAGTAGAATATATTCCTTCCGACCTTAGAAAAGACCGTTACGTTCCGATAATTGCCGAAATGTTACGTTCTTTAAGAATTAATCCTAAAAAAATTAATCATCTCGTAAGTGCAGTTGGAGGCGATCAGGTTTCAATCAAACAGATTAAGACTATCTTCTTACCTGATGATGAGCTTGAATCAGCATTATTTTTTGAAGCTAAAAAGCATCTTGCGATTAGCGGTGGAGAAATGGTTCTTGATTTTCAAGTATTATCACTTGAAGAAAAAACTAATAATATGAATGTGCTATTAGTCGCAACCACTAAAGAGCATTTACGTGATCACACAAATATTTTACAAAATGCCGGGTTAACACCACATTTTGTGGATGCAGAAGCTCTCGCAGTAGCGAATTCTTTTGCCTTAAACGCCTATGCTGAAGAAGGTGTTTATATAATTTTAAATTTAGGCGCTCATAGAACTACTATGGTAATTTACGGACAAAATACAAAGTTTTTTGCTCGTGATATTGATATGGGAGGCTATAACTTTACTAAAGATATTATGAAGGCACGAGACTTGACTTGGGCTGAAGCTGAAAAATTTAAATTTGAATACGGAATGCAAGCTCCTTCTCAAGAAAGTAATACCGTATCTTTAAGTACTTTAGATATTTCTGATAAACCTACTGAGGAGAGTATAGCTTTAGAAGTAAAACGTTCGTTAAGATATTATGTAAAAGAAGCCGGAAATAGTGATTTTAGAAAGATTCTTCTAACCGGAGGAACTGCAAAATTAAAAGGTCTTAAAGAATATCTTGAAGAAAATGTTAATATTCCTTGCGAAATATATGATCCATTCTATAACCTTGAAATGCCTGAAAAGTTCAAAGAAAAAAGAGATCCTCAATTATCTCTTGCTTTAGGCCTTGCTATGAGAACTGAATAGCTTTGAAAATCGAAAATTAAGGAGTTCATATGAATCAGTTACATTTCACCATTAACCTTAATAAATATGGTGAGCTTAGACAGCAGGCAGAAGCAGAGAAAAAAATCTTTATTAATTTTACGATTTTCTTTTTTGTTATAGCGGCCTTGCTGTATGGAGGCGTCCTATATATTAACTATAGAACAAATGTGAAATTGGAAAACCGAAAAAATGCCGTAATAGATTTAAAAAAACAAGTAAGTCAATACGTGACAAGTGGTGATTACCTTTCTGCAAGAGACTTGGAACGCTTGACAGCTACTAGTACCGATAGAGTCTTTTGGGCACGTAAACTCGTAGCCTTTTCAGAAGATACTAATGAAAAAATTGCGGTAACACACTTTAGCTTTAAAAATAATATTTTAAGTTTATATGGTATAACTAAAGTAGAATCCGAAGAAAAAGAATATGATTTAATTAATGATTATATCAATACACTTAAAGCAAATAAAGATATAAGTGTAGATTTTCCTGAAATCAAATTTGTTCGTTCTACTCGCGATAAGGAAAAAGACGCAGATATTATAAGATTCCAAATAGATGCATTTGGTAAAAAATCTCCCCGTAGAGGAGGTGTTCAATAATGAAAAGAAATTATTTAATCCTCTTACTTCTTATGGTACTTGTAAGTTTTGGTTTCTTTTATTCTGCTGAATTAATGTTAGCAAAAAAAGCAAGTCAAATCGATCAACAAGATAGACTTATAAAAAGATATCAAGAACAAGTAAATAGTGCTAAAGTTGTAAATGATGAACTAAAAGAAGTATCAACTGTAATCAAAAATTCTTTGACAGATAAAAGAGAATTATCTGTTGATGAAGCTAATAACTTTATCAGAGAACTTGCAGAGCTTGCTGATACATACAAAATCGCCGTTCACGCACTTTTCCCTAAAGTTTCTTTCTTGGCAGGTAATTTATTAGAACAACAATTTGCCCTTGAATTAGATTGTACTTATATTCAATTAGGACAATTCCTTGCCAGTATAGACCGATATGATTATCTCATTAAAGTAAATACTCTTGATGTTAGATCTCAAGGTTCAAAAGAAAGGATAGTTGAAGATAATCGTCAAACATTGTATAAAGTTATTCTTGACTTATCCATTTTCAAAATAGTTAAGGAGTCTAATGATGCAAGATAAACATATTAAAGACTTAGTATTAGCTTTAGGAGTAATTTTGTTGATTGCTTACGGATTATATGGCTATATTCAATTTTTTAAAACTCAATCAATACCTGAACAATCAGAATACTTAACTCGTGCAATTGATGCAGGTCTGTTAAAACAAATTCAACAAATTGAAGAATCTATCAAACAAAGAAAAGAATTTGTGTTTAACGTGGCTAAAGATCCCTTAAAGCAAGATTTAATCGTTCAAACTAAATTAGATTTGCAAAAACAATGGGAAGATATGGTCAGAAGTATGATGAGATTAACAGCAGTTTTAAAAGATTCTGAAGGTACTCAAAAAGCAATGATTGCTTTTGGCGGTAAAACTCACCTTGTTAAAATTGGTGACGTATTAAATAATAAAAAAATTACTAAAATCAGTACTGATAAAGTATATTTTGAAGAAAATGGACATACCGGTCATTTAGTAGTTCAACCTATTCCACCAAAGCCAACTAAACTACAAGAAAAAGGTAGCGGTACTCCGGAATACAATTGGTAAAAATTAAAAATATAAAGGTAAAAGGAGAATTTATGATTCAGACTTCGAATCAAGTAAAATTCAGGGTGGCATTCCTGACAGTTTTATTCCTTTTCGCAAGTGTCGTTTTGTTTGCTCAAGCAGCTGATGATTTAAGACTTAGAAAAGTTTCATTAACAGCTGAGGATGCATCAATCTCAAGCTTGCTTTCTACAATTGCTAAATTAAGTAATTGTAATATTGTTGTTGCTTCAGACATAGCTGAAGAAGATGGCGAAAGTCAAGAAGCAAGAATAACAGTTAGTTTAAAAGATGTTCCTGTGGAACAAGCTCTTAGTTTAATAGTAAAATCAGCAGGTTTATCTTATCGCTTTGTCGGTGATAATACTTTCCTTGTTGGTCAAAGAGATAGAATTAGAGAAGAAGTTGGTGAAAGATCTTACTTTGTTCAATTAAATCATGTTTCTGCAGAAAAAATTCTTAATTCTGTAAAAATCATTGGTGGCGAAAACGTTGAAATTGAAGTTGTTGAAGGCGAAAATGCTTTAATGGTTTACGCTAATCCCGATACTTATAACGATATTATCAGAAGAGTTGAAGAACTTGATAAACCTAAACAACAAATTGAAATTCGTGCTCGTCTTATCGAAGTTTCTCTTAATGATACAAAAAAACTCGGTATTGATTGGTCAAAATTAAATAATTTAACAACTATTATTGCTGAGAATCCTGTTAATGGAGAAGGCGTAGGTTTACCTTATAATTATGGTGACGAAACAGGAACCTTACCTTTTGGCGATTTAACCGATTTAGGTAAATTACCTGAAGAACAATATTTCCAAAAAATTGACGGATTTAATGATGTAGGTAGATTTAGTCGTCAATTAACTGCTTTCGATATTACAATCGATTGGTTACTTGAAAATAATGCTGCAAAATTATTAACAGATACTAGAATTACTGCTCTTAACGCAGAAGATGCAGAAATATTTATCGGCGAAATAACTCCTTTTGTTGTTATGAACAATGATAAAGAAGTTCAAGTAGAAAGAGAAGAAACCGGTATTAAATTGCATATTAATGCTCGTATTAATAACGAAGGTCATATTACAGCATATATAGCACCTGAAGTTAGTTCTATTACTGACTTAGTAGGTGGATATGTGCCTCGTACAAAACAAAGAAGAGTTTCTACAACTGTTACTGTACCTAACGGACAGAAAATACATGTTGGTGGTCTTCTAAGTTCAAATTTAATCAATACAACTAACAAAGTTCCTTTCTTAGGTGATATTCCATTTATTGGTAGATTTTTCCAACATCAATATACAAATGTTCAGAATACTGATTTAGTGATTGAAATTACTCCAAGAGTAGTTAATATTGCTGAAGAACAATATGATTATGAAGTAGATGAACGTTTAGGAAGAGAATTGATTAAAAAACACTCTAATGATGATAAGGAGTAACAAATGACTAATTTTAAAATTAGTAATAGAAACTTTAACGTATCACGTATTCTAATCATATTATCATTATTATTCCTAATGTTTATTATAACCGGTTGTGATGATAGAAATATTGACCCTAACAGAGTTAGAGTTAGTGAATTATACACTTCCGGTGATGTATTATATAATGATAATGGTAATACTTACATATATCTTACTGCAAGAGTGATTGATCATAATGAATTTCCTCTTGCCGGTCAAGAAGTAAGATTTAAGAGTAACGTACCTGAAATCAGCTTTTTGCCCGCAACTGAAGAAGACTTAGGGTTTTTATCAAATAATGCAGGTTTAGTTAAAGCAATGGTTTGGGTTAGTGATGATGCATTAAGAGGGATAGATCAAAAAGTTGCCGATTTAGAAGCATACATCGGAACAAATTTCCAAAAAGCAATCCCGGTAACGATTAAGAAAAATGTTGGAGTTGATTCAATAGCTATCTCAAGTACTATTCCTGCTACTGTAACTGTTGATCAAAGTATTCAAATTAGAGCAAGATTAACTTCTAGCGACCCTAATGTTGCTATTCCTAATGGTACTATAGTTACTTTTGAAACAACAGATAGAGGCCATTTTGTTGATGCTGATGGTAACACTTACGATTCTGCCATTCAAGTTGCTGTAAAAAATAATGAAGCTGTTATTACATATAATACAGGGTTCAGTGCAGGTACAACAACTATAAGAGCTTCAATAGGTGCTAATATTGCTGAAAAGTCAACTACAATTATGCCGGGTACTCCAAGTGTTATTTTCCTTCAAGCTGATCAAACTGTCGTTATGGTAAACGACACAACCGATGTTTATGTTCATGCTCTTTTAACAGATGAATATACAAATCCTATTAAGAATAAAATGGTATCATTTACAACTTCATTAGGAAATATTTTCCCGATATCACAAAATACTGATGAAGACGGTGTTGCTTCAGTACAGTTTATTCCCGGAGCAAATTCCGGTAATGCTGAAGTTTCTGCAATTGCTGATAGTGCTCAAGCTTCAACAATGATTCAAGTTATCTCCGGCGGTGTTCAATCATTGAGATGGACTAATACTAACAGTATTGGTTTAAATGTACAAGGTACCGGTGGTATTGAATCTCAAAGTATTGGTGTAAAACTTTATGATATGTCAGGTAACATAGTTACTAGTCAACATAAAGTAAGATTTTCTATCTTATCAGCCCCTGCTGGTGTTACAATGAATAATGAAAGTGCAGCTTACCAAGATGTATTTTCTTACGGTGGTGAGGCGATGGTATCAATTTCTGCCGGTCAAAACTCCGGCAATGTAACTCTTAAAGCTGTAGTTTTAGGTGAAAATGATATTCCTACTGCTGTTCATATTCAGAGAGCTAATATAGTTATTCATGCAGGTCCTGCCGCAACGATTCAATTATACCTTCCAAATGTAGCTGCAACAGATATTTCTGACGGTTCTTGGGAAATGATTCTTGCTGCAAAAATTAATGATAGATGGGGAAATCCTGTAAGTGATGGTCTTGGTGTAACATTTAGTGTTAACGAAACCAGTGCTTTTGGAGATTCTATCTCAATTAATACTGCTGCATATACCGGTAATGTAAGTGCTGCAGAAGACTCAGCTCAAGGTCATGCATTTACAGAACTTGTATATCATGGTCGTTTATCTAATGAAACAATTAGTATTTCTGCTGAAACCAGTGGTGAAATTGATGGTAATGCTGTAGTATTAAATACTGAAATGGATTTAGTTTTACCAATGAATGAAATCAGAATTGAATTAGTAGCTGTACCACCTTTTATTGAATGGTATTTAAACGGAGCTCCTGTAGTGCCTAACGGAATACCTGAGAAAAGTACTGAAATCAGAGTAATTGTAAAAGATGGTCAATCAAATCCTTTAAGAAAAGTTCCTTTGATTTTCTCGTCAACAAGAGGATATTTTAAAGATGATCAACAAGATCCTTCAGCAGAAATTCCACCTGATGCTACAAATTCACCTAATGACGCTATTACCAATACAAATGGTATGCAAATAAAGAAATTCTATGCTTCAGGATTCTTTGCACCTCCTGCAGAAAACCCACCTATGGAAGCTGTTGCAGATGTAAGAGTCCACATCCTTGGATATGATAACATTTATCAGGCAGAATCTATTGCTCTTAGAGTATGGTGGCCTTTCTAATATAACAATTAACTCAGGGTGTAGCTTTTTATACCCTGAGGTATTTTTGTTAAAGATAAATTGATAAATAATTAACTTCTAAGAAAGGATAGTAAATGTCATTTAATGCACAATTTGCCAGATTGGGAGAGATACTTGTTCATAACGGATTTGTAACCG
>JALNXV010000172.1 GCA_023230175.1 Candidatus Cloacimonadota bacterium | reverse complement strand
TCCCATAAGAGGGTTAATAGTTATTGCATCGCATTTAAAATCACAAAACATTGATTTTGCGTATTGTTCCATAGTATTGCCTATATCGCCTGCTTTTATGTCGATTATGACCGGGATATGTGAAGGTATATATGCGATAGTTTCTTTTAGAGTTTTGATTCCTGTAATTCCTTCTGATATATAAAAAGCAAAGTTTGGTTTATACGCTGCTACATAGTCTTTTGTGGCATCAATTATTTGTTTATTGAATTCTAACATTGGGTTATCAGCTGATTTTAGGCATTGTGGTATTTTTTTAATATCAGTATCAAGCCCGACACAAACATAGGAATTATTTTTTTTTACTATGTCTAAGTATTTGTTGTAGAAATTCATAGAAAACTCTATTTCTTGACCATTATGAATACATTATCTTCGTTGTCGGTTTCTTTAAAAGTAACTTTTATAATTTCATCTGAAGATGTTGGAACATTCTTGCCTACATAATCTGCTTTTATTGGTAATTCACGATGACCTCTGTCAATAAGTACACAAAGTTGAATCTGTTTTGGTCTTCCAAAATCAAGTAGGGCATCTATTGCTGCACGAACTGTTCTCCCGGTATAGAGTACATCATCAAATAGTATAATTTTTTTGTTGTCAATTTCAAAGTCAATTTTTGAGCCTTTAATAACAGGTTGATGCGAGATGGTAGTTAAGTCATCTCTGTATAGAGTGATATCAAGTATGCCTACAGGTATTTTACAACCTTCTATTTCTTGTAGATATTCTGCTATTCTTTCTGCAACCGGCACACCTCTGGTTCTGATTCCTACAAGATATAAATCTTCTAAACCTTTATTTTGTTCGATAATTTCATGAGCCATTCTTTTTAAAGCTCTTTCTATAGATGCTTGATCCATAATTTGACTTTTTACTTCCATAATGCCTCCAATTTTAATTTTATTACAAGTTAAAATATTATCTACTAATAAATTTGTCAATGATATTTATGAATTTTTCAAATTGTAAATATTAAAAGGCTGTTTAATAATGTTGTTGTGTGAGCATCCTTGCTTGCACTAAAAAACCTTAAATGATAGGTATTCAATATTTTATGAAACTACAAGCTGGAAGCTTGTAGAATTATAATTGAAATTATTTCAACAGTCTCATTAATTATTATGGTGAGTATGTTAATTAATTGTTTAATAGAGGATTATAGCGATATATTGTAGATGGAGAGTTTAAGAAGTATTTTGTTTAAAAATATTGTCATAAACAATAAAAAAATAACTTAATCAGTTTTTTCATAATTATTGTGTGAATTTAAAAATTGATTTATGGATATAAATAGAATGTTGAAATAGATAATTGATTATTTATTTGATGATTAGTATGTTAACCGGTTTTTGAGTAAACAAAATTCTATTAAAAGGCAGGAGACCTCCAGGATGCTTTTTTCCATCTTGGAGGTCGCTAGTAAGTTATGTGTATGAATATTTAAAAAATAACTCTTGACTATGTTATAAAAAAAATATATACTATTTTAAGTGACAGGAGATTATATGAAGATAAAATTTAAATTACCGATAAAAACTGTAATTCTTAGTACTTTTGTTGTTCAAATTTTATTTGTTGGGATTGGCGTCCTATTTTTATCATATTTGAATAGTACAAAAGCAATTAATAAAATTGTATATGATCTTAAAGTTGAGATCAATAAACGAATTGAAACGGAATTAAATGCCTATTTTAGATGCCCGGTTGTTATTAATAAAAGCAATGCAAATAACTTAAAAAATGAGTTGTTAGATATCAATAAACAAGAACAATTTGTAAAACATTTTACAGACCAAATCAAAATCTATCCAAATGTAAATAGTGTTTATTTTGGTAATATTAAAGGTGGGATTGCAAATGCCGGTAGAGAAAATAATGGAGAATCTTTATATCATATCATTACCGATAATTTTTCAAAGGGTAACTTTGCGAAGTATAAAATTGATGATCTAGGTAATCGAGTAGAACTAATTTCTCAATCACCTAATTTTGATGCACGAACAAGACCTTGGTTTATCGGTGCAATTGAAACGAAAGATTTGTTTTGGAGTGATATTTATGTTTTGTTTACCGGACAAGATATTGCGATATCATCTTCATATCCGGTTTATAATGAGAAAAAAGAACTATTAGGAGTGATGTCCACAGATTTATTTTTATCATATATCAGTAAATATTTAAAAAGTTTAGATATTGGTAAGTCAGGAGAAAGTTTTATTATTGAAAGATCAGGAAAACTTATTGCAGGCTCTAAAGATATAAGCCTATTTACTAAAGATGAAAATACAGAAAGTTATACAAGAAGTAGTATCTTTAATACCGAATCTCATTTATTAAAGAAAATTGCTGAAATATCTTCTGAATATTTACATAGTGATTTTAAGATTAATGGTGCTATGACTAAAGTTTTTGAATATAAAAGTGAAACACATTATTTATTAATAACTTCATTTAGCCCTTATGAGAAAATTGACTGGCTGATTCTTACAGTAATTCCTAAAAAAGATTTTATGGCAGAGATTTCCAGAAGCAATATCAATACACTTTTAATTATTTTTATTTTTTTATTACTATCAATATTTATTGCTGTTTATCTTTCAGGTCATATAGCAAAGCCAATTAAAAATTTATCAGAAAATACTAAACAAATAATTTCCGGTAAATGGATTAAAGTTAATACTAATAGTTGGCTTTTAGAAATAAATAGTTTAGCTTATGAATTTGATAAGATGAGTGATCAACTACAATCAGCATTTATCAATCTTAAAAATGAGATACAAGTTAAAGAAAATTATCAGAATATTTTGAATACTGAAAAGGAAAGATTGGCTGTAACATTAAAAAGTATCGGAGATGGAGTTATAACTACTGATGTAGCAGGTAATATTATTTCTATGAATCCAATAGCTGAACAATTAACCGGCTGGTTAAATGAAGAAGCACAACATATCCCCGTAGAAGAAGTATTTATTATTAAAGATGATGATGAAGGGAATAAAAAAGCTAATCCTGTAGAAATTGCATTAAAGACTAAGAAAATTGGAGAATTATCTAATAATACAATCTTAATTAGTAAAGATAATAGAGAAATGATTGTATCAGATATTTCTGCTCCTATAAAAAATAATCAAAATGAAGTCATAGGAGCTATATTAGTTTTTAGAGATATAACAGAAAAACAAAGGCTTTTGCAAGTTGTTCATAATACTCAAAAAATTGAGTCTATAGGTATTTTGGCAGGAGGAATCGCACATGATTTTAATAATCTTCTGGCAAGTATTTATGGTTTTATAGAATTGGCAGTTTTACAAACAGATAATGAAAAAGTATCATATTTTTTAAGTCAAGCATCAACTTCTATTAAAAGAGCTAAATCCTTAACTCAACAGTTAATTACATTTTCTGAGGGGGGTGTACCTATAAAAGAAACAGTTAACTTTGTAGAATTTTTACAAGATTCAATAAGTTTTGCTGTAAGCGAAACTGATATTAATGTTAATTATTTCCTTCAAACTGAACCTTACCTTGTAGATATTGACAAAGGTCAAATAACTCAGGTAATTGATAATGTGATACTTAATTCAATTCAAGCTATGCCTTCGGCTGGAGTTATTGATGTTATCGTTGAAAATATATCTATTGATGATAAAAATATTAATAGAATAAAACCGGGTGATTATTTGAGAGTTAAAATTAAGGATTATGGTAAAGGGATTCCTAAAAATATAATTAACAATATTTTTGATCCATTCTTTACTACTAAATTAAAAAGGCATGGACTTGGATTATCAATAAGCCATTCAATTATTAATAAACATAATGGTTATATTTTTGCTGAGTCTGAACTTGATGTCTATACTTTGATGACTATTTATTTGCCTGCATCTGAAAAGCAAGTTATTGAAGAAGAATATTCAGGTAATGTTTATCAGCTTGGTTCGGGTAAAATAATTGTGATGGATGACGAAGAACTTGTCAGAGATACATATAAGTATATGCTTGAAGCTTTAGGTTATAAAGTAATTTTAACTACTAATGGATATGAGATGTTAGATATTTTTAAATCCTTAAATGAAAAGAATGACGAAATTGATGCAATAATATTAGACTTAACCATACCGGGAAGTTTGGGAGGTAAAGATACTATTCAGGAAATAAGAAAAATCAATCAAGATATTCCGGTTTTTGTTGCCAGTGGTTATACAGGCGATCCGGCAGTAATTAATCCTCAAGATTACGGATTTACGGATAACTTACCTAAGCCTTTTGAAATGAGTGAGTTGAGTTTATTGATACATAAGTATTTAATAAAAAGTGATTAATATGTTCAAATTAGTAAATCTAATTTATTGATAAAGTAAGCGATATGAATAACTATTTAAAAAAAATATTTTTTTCTTGCATTTTTTTTTAAAATATGTATTATGGTTATTATAGATACTTATAGAGTGAAAATATTTGATAATTTATCAAATTTAAATCAAAAGGAAGAGAGGAAATGTATGAAAAGGTATTTTTTACTATCTTTTGTAATGTTGTTATCATTTAGCTTGTTTGCTGAATGGGATTTAGTTTCACAAGCAAATTTCCCTGCTAATTTATTGTCAGTAACTAGTCCTGATGCAAATACTATTTGGGTAACCGGAACAAGCGGTGCTGTCGGTAAATCAGTTGATAACGGACAGACTTGGTCTTTTGTTGAAACCCCTGCATTTAATGCTACAGCGGGTATTTATCGTCATGTTGAAGACGTTAGTTTTATTTCAGCAACTCATGGTGCTTTAGCGGCTCGCTCGGGACTTTTTATGGTTACTACTGATGGTGGTCAGACATGGAGTCAACCAACAGATGTTTCTACTGCATTTGGTACCGGGACTATTAGTTCTGTGCATTATCTAAGTGATGGTAAAATGTGGGCTGCCGGTGCCTCAGGAATAATTATGTATTCCTCTGATCATGGCGTAACCTGGTTACAACAAACAAGTAATACCACAACAAGCTTAAATCACGTTTATGTTCGAGCAGATGGTATTGGCTTTGCTGTTGGTGGCAGTGGAACTATTTTAAAAACTACAGATTTTGGTGTAACTTGGAGTTCATATCAAACAGGATTAACAACTGATAATCATCTTAATAAAGTGATACACAAAGACAATATATTTGTTATTTCAGGTCAAAACGGTACTATGGCTATTAGTACTGATAATGGAATGACATTTAATCTTATTACTTTTACCGGAGAAAATACAACTGAATATTGTTATGAATCTGTTATTTTAAATAACGGAGATATTATAGGAGTTGGTGGCAGCGGTACTATTTTTGAAGTTTTATCCGGCTCAACTACAGGAACAACTAGAGTATTAAACTTTTTCGATACTGTAAGAGGAGTATGTGTTACTACAAATGGTGACTTATATGCTGTAGCAAGTTATGGAGCTGTATTAAAATCAACTGATTCAGGTCAAACATTCTATTATCCTAATGTGACTCCTTCTTATGATTATTATAGTGCAACTGTCAAAGATGAAAATACTTATTTTGTAAGCGGTAATAAATTTGAATTTTATAAAGTTATTGACGGAGTAAAAAATAAAATTGATTTACCTAATGCAGAAAGCTCAACTTTAGCAGTAACAAGATTTTTAGATGAAAATATCGGTTTTGTTACCGGAGGTACATCAGGTAGAGTATTTAGAACTATTAATGGTGGCGATGACTGGGACTCAGTATTGATACCTGATTTCCCTACAACAAAAACTATTTATGATATTGTTTTTGCCGGAGAAGGCGTAGTTTATGCTTTAAGTGGAAGTAATAATGCAAAATCAATAGATTCAGGTGCTAATTGGACTTTAACAAACAGTATCGGGATTGCAACAACAGAAGTCTTATACAGCGGTTATTTCTTTGATGAAGCTATAGGCTTTGCCGGTGGTAAAAGCGGAGCTCTATATAGAACAATTGATTCAGGTGCTAATTGGACTAATGTTACTATTGGTTCAGCTCATATAATGGATATATTGTTTATTGATGAAAATACCGGATTTTTGGTTCAAGCTAATGGTTCAATATATAAAACTATCAATGGAGGTTTAACTGCAACAGATTGGACTCAGGTTGATGTAGGTGTAGTTTTGGATGATTTAAGTGAGATAACCATAGATGATAATGGTGTTCTTTGGATTGCAGCTTATGCAAATACTGCAGGAAATCAAGGTACTGATTGGGCAATTCTTAAATCAGAAGATTTAGGAGAGACTTGGGATTATGAAGAATTTCCTTCCTTAACTTTTAACCCAACTCGCCTTAGAGACCTTTCATATAATGACGGTAAACTCGTTATGGTTGGTAACAATGGTGTAATTTTAAGTAAAGATATTCAAGTTGAACAGCCTAATGAAATGAATCTTTTCTTTTCAGAATATATAGAAGGTTCATCAAATAATAAAGCTATTGAAATATTTAATCCTTTTGATTATGATGTAAATCTTGAAGGATATGCAGTAAAATTAGGTTCAAACGGTAATGATTGGGGCAATACTCTCGCCCTTGAAGGTACTCTAACCTCTCAAGACGTATATGTGATTTACAATTCAGCTTCTGCAGAAGATATTGTAGCTGTAGGAGATACAACTTCTAACGTAACTTATTATAACGGTGATGATGCTATTGGCTTATTTTTTAACGATGTCTTGATTGATGTTTTTGGAGAATATCAAACCGACCCGGGTAGTTCTTGGGAAGTTGCCGGAACTACAGGTGCTACTGTTAATCATACTTTAGTCCGTAAACCAACTATTGATAGAGGAAATCTGGATTGGTTTGCACAAACCGGAACAAATGCCTCTGATTCTGAATGGATTGTTTATCCTGAAGATACTTTTGAATATCTAGGCTCTCATGAATATGTTGGTTCTAATGTTGATTTAACAGCAGATCCTGTTATTAGTCCAAATGCCGGAATATGTTTAGAAGCGTTTAATGTTTTGATTACTTGTTCTACTGAAGGTGCCTCAATATATTACACTTTAGATGGTAGTAACCCTGATAATAATTCTACTTTATATACAGGAGAATTTGAGATTTCTGAAACAACAACTCTTAAAGCAATTGCTTATGCACCAAATCATTTGCCAAGTTTAGTTATAACTGTTGATTATGTTTTCCCGGTTTTTGTCCAAAATATGCTTGAATTAAGACAACAAAATGCAGACAATCAAACTGTTTATTCTTTAACTAATGAAGTTTTCTTAACCTTTACTCAATCATACAGACATCAGAAGTATGTTCAAGACGAGACTGCTGGCGTAATGATTGATGATAACTCAGCTGTAATTGAAACAGTATATAACATTGGTGATGGTATTTCCGGACTTACAGGAAAATTAAATACATATAACGGAATGTTACAATTTGTTCCTGCCTTAGATCCGGGAGAAGCGAGTTCTATTGAAAATGAAATTATTCCAGTAGATGTAACTCTTA
>JALNXV010000171.1 GCA_023230175.1 Candidatus Cloacimonadota bacterium | reverse complement strand
AACCGCAGTCCCAACCTCTACAGCAGGATCTTCAACATCAGCTATAAAATCTTACATTCAAAACGCATATAATACTATGGAAAACCCTCCTGAATACCTAATGATTATTGGAGATAGTGATGGTGGATTTTCTGTACCAACTTTCGGTAGTTTTAATTATAATTTCTCAGGATTATCTTACAACGTTAGTGGTGCCGGAGATAATCCATATACATTAGTTGCCGGAGATGACGTTTATGGTGATATTTTTGTTGGAAGAATGTCAGTTCAAACAGCAAATGAGTTTCAAACAGCAGTACAAAAAGTTTTAACCTACGAAAGAATGCCTCTTTCAGCAGGAACTGAATGGTATGAAAAAACTTTGCTTGCCGGAGATTCCGGACACTCAGGTATATCAACTTATATTATCAATAGATATATTAAATCAATTATTCAAGACTATGACCCAAGTCACACTTTCCATGAGGTATATGGAAATGGAACATCCGCAACTGTATTACAAAATCATACTTCTGAGGGAGTATTACACTTCAATTTCAGAGGTTATATTGGAATGAGTGGATTTACCTCATCAAATGTAGCAGGTATGACTAACGTCAATAAGCTTGCTAATTGTGTCTGGTTAACTTGTAGTACAAATACTTTTAATAGTGGTACAAGTATTGTAGAAAGTGCATTTAGGCATTCAACAAGTACCGGTGGTCTTGCAGGAGCGATAACAGCAACAGGTATGGCTACTTCAGGTACAGCTACAGCAATGAATAATGTTTTAAATGGTAGTATTTTTTATGGCTTGTATCATGCTAATTTCCCTACTATGGGACAATCAGTAATGTATGCCAGATACTACATTATGCAAGTTTATGCTAATTCTACTAATGGACCTTTAACAAAAGCTCTTGATTCTATGCATTGGGTGAATCTAATTGGAGATCCTTCTTTAAATCTATTCAAAAAAGCACCTGAAACTTTTTCTACAGAATTACCTACTTCAATCCCTACAGGAACACAAAGTCTAAGTTTATTAGTTCTCGACCAAGACAATCAACCTGTTAGTAATGCTTGGGTATCAATTTCTAAAATGGATGGTTCTTATATCTCAAAAGCTATATCCGGAGACAATGGATTAGTCTATATTGAAGTAGACCCTGAACAAACAGGAACATTAGCTTTAATTATATCAAAAGAAGGTTTTGCTCCTAAACTGGGTCAAGTCATCACAGGAAACGGAAACATTATATCAGTCAGTAATTACCTTATAAATGATTTCTCAGGTAATAATAACGGACAAATTAATCCCGGAGAAACAATTTCTCTTACATTAGATATTACAAACTACACTGATAATGATTTAACAAACTTAACTGCTACACTTACCGCTAATAATGAATTTATTAATATAACAAATAATTCTCTTGATTTAGGTTCAATCAATGCAGATAATACCCAAAATTATGATGATGTATTTAGCTTTGAAATTGATGACAACGCTCCTGACAAATCGTATTTACCATTAGAAATAGCTATATCAGATGGAAATAATGAATGGATTTCTTATATAATGCCAGAGATAAAAGGAATTGATATTGATGCAAATAATATGCTGACTACAGATAACAATAATTATATAGATATTGACAGCCCGTCTCAAATTCATTTTAATTTTATTAATAACGGCTCTATCACTGCAGAAGGATTAACTGCAAGATTAATTTCAAAATCAATATTTTTAACTGTTCTTGATTCTGTTTCTTATTTAGGCAATCTTGCTACAGGTCAAGCAATGAATAACCAAAATGATCCTTTTACAGTCAATGCAAGCGTTGGAATCATTCCCGGAATGAATTTAAATGCAATAATAAAGATAAGCAATGAAAACGGATTCGAAGAAAATATTCCTATTCAAATCATTGCCGGTCAAAAAGCCACAACCGATCCCAACGGACCTTGTGAATATGGATATGTTATTTATGATATGACTGATACTGAATATGATGACGCACCTACCTATGAATGGTTAGAAATAAGTGAAATAGGTCAAAACACAGGCATTAATGATACTGACGCTAATCATCCAGGAGGAGAACTTGAAGAAGGTGGTGCAACAATAGAATTACCATTTACAACAAGATATTATGGTGTAGATTATGATGAAATTACTATTTGTTCAAATGGATTCTTTACTTTCTTAGAGACAGAACAAAGAAATTTCAGAAACTTACCAATACCTGGAGCAATGGTACCTAAAACTATAGTAGCACCATATTGGACTGATTTAGGAATTGGATCAAGCTTTGAAAATGGTGGTGTATATACATATTATAATCAAGAAGATCATTCCTTTATTATTCAATGGGATAAAGCCAGATTAGTTAGTGATTATCCAGGTGCTTATGGTTTAGAATACTTATCCGGAGTAAATGTAACCTTCCAAGCTATTATATATGATCCTCAATATCATGGAAGTCCATTAGGTGATAGTCCAATCAAATTCCAATACAAAGACTTCCACCCGGGATTACCAAATTCAAGTGGTTATTCACCTTATCCTATCAATTACATTACAGTTGGATTAAATGACCATACAGGAAATAAAGGTTTAACTTATGTATATAATAATCAATACTTAAATTATCCCGGTGCAACTGAGATAACAAATGAATTTGCTTTATATTTAACTCAGCCATCAATTTTAAATGAAGAACCATATCTTTTAGTAAGCGATGTAGTTTACCATGATGAAAATGGAAATAATATCATTGAAAATGGTGAATATGTGAATATCGGTATTAAAATCTTAAATGCAGGTTTATTAGTTGCAGACAATACAGAAGCTACTTTATCATTTACATCACCTTATGTAACAGTTAGTAACGCAACATCAGATTATCCCGCTATAGAATCAATGGAGTCACAATCTAATCATAACTATTTTACTATCTTAATTGGCAATGATGCTCCTAATAATTTAAACGTTACCGGAACACTTCACATACAAAATAATGATAAAGAATGGTTTAGAACTATAGAATTTAATATTCAAAAACCAACTCTTACATATCGTTCATATCTCATTAATGACATCAATGAGAATAATAACGGAATCTTAGAAGCAGGTGAAAATGCTAAATTAATCATTAACTTAGCTAATACTTCTTTATTAGATGTTGCCAATGTCAATTCAATTATCTCGTCATCAGCACCACAACTTACAATCAATGAAGGATCAGTTATTATAAACAAAATAAATAACTTAAGTAACTATCAATGTGTATATGATATAACAATTGGTGAAGATATTGAAGGTATTTCAACTATTCCGTTTAATCTATTAGTTACAAGTGAAAATGCTCCAACATTAAATATGAATCTTGCTCTTGGTGTAAATCAAAGTGGAGTTTTATTGCAAGAATCATTTGAAAATTGGTTGCCAACCGGATGGATTGTTCAATATTATTCAAATTCATGGAATCAATCTGAAACTAACAATGCCGGCGGAACTTCTCCTGAAGCTAAATTTACAGGATTAAATATTTCTGAAGGTTCTACAAGATTAATAACTAAGACAATGGACGCAACAGAAATAAATAATGCACTTTTAACTTTTAAACAAAAAGTTAATTTCAATAACACCGGCGTTACTATCGGAGTTGCATCTCGTGCTAATTATAGCACTTGGCAAACAGTATGGTCATTAGAATTAACAGAAGACATTGATACAGAAACTGTAAATGTTCCTATTAACAATACAAGTTTAGGACAAACAGGATTTCAACTATGTTGGTTTGTTGAAGGAGATTTCAATGGCATAGCTGAATGGTATATAGATGATGTTTCTTTACAGACTGCTTTTGGCAATACATCAATATTCTCAGGAAAAATAAACATTGATTCTTATGACTCAGACATAAAGAATGTTAGAGTTAAAGCAGGAGATTATTCAACATCAGCAAAAGCCGATAGTTCTTACATTCTCTACTTATTGCCCGGTTCATATAATCGTATTGAAGTTCTTCACCCATTCATTGAAGGCCCTTCATTTAATAATGTCAATGTCGAAGCAGGTGAGCTTATTGAAAATCAAGATTTTAATATGTTCTACAGAGTTCCACCAAGCAGCTTCAATATTAATGTTGACGAAAATTATCTAATTACTCTGTCTTGGAATCACAATTATGACACAGAATCAAATCCTATAAACTTCAGTTACTTTGAAATATTCAGACAAGTAAATTCTACTCAATTTGAAAAAATTGCTGAAACAACAAACCATAACTATTCTCAAACTGTTAATTCAAATAATAGATACAGATATTATGTTCGAGCTAATTACGAAAATGGAGTTTCTGACTCCACAACGCATATCTTTATTGACCCAAATATTACACCTGGAACTGACGATGTAGAAGTTCCGGCAGTTTTCAATGTAAATCAAAATTATCCAAATCCATTTAACCCTACAACAAATATATCTTTCTCAATCCCGGAAGCAAGCAATGTTAACATTAAGATATATAATGTTAAAGGACAGTTAGTTAGAAATCTTGTAAATGAATTTATGATTAAAGGTAATCATACAATTCAATGGAACGGTACAAATGATTATAACAAAAATGTAAGTACCGGTATTTACTTTATCAAAGTTCAAAATAATCAAAACACAGCTATTAAAAAAGCTTTATTACTTAAATAGGTAACCTCCTAATACCTAAGAAAGCCCGAATTAATAAATTCGGGCTTTTCATTTTCTCTTATTTTCAGTTGACAAAATCTATTTGTTTTTTATAATCATACAAAATATTTTTTATAAGGATGATTATGATTATTCAAATATATCAACTGTATTTATTTAGAAAGGGTTTACAATGAAAAAATATATTAATCTCTTATTTTTACTTATCATAATATATAGTTTACAAGCAAGCAATATAGTTATTCAAAATGATGAGACTAATTCAGATAAATCCAATCTTCAATCTACACTTCCAAATAAACAACAGATAACAATCCAACAAGACAAAACTCCTCTAAGAACAGGACCGGGAATACTTTATCCTATAAAAAAGTTTTTAAATAAAGAAACTATACTGGAAATTAAAGATTATAACTTTACAGACATCCAAGACAAAGATAACTGGTTCTTAGTTAGTGATTCATTAAACTTAGAGCAGGGTTTTATATCATTATATTCAACAAAAAAAATACCTATACAAACTGACAAAATTTATCAAATTGCAAAATATTTATCAATAGACAATAATAATTTCACTGATACTCTTCACCTTAATAATGAACAAATAGCATTATCTTTTACTAATTTGTTTGATGTAAATTCTGAATTTATTGACTTTGCAAATAGCTACAACATAGATATAAATAAATATATTGATTTTAAAAAAGATACTTATCTTGGATTTTCAAGAAATGATAATTTTAAAAATATTAAGATACCAAATATTAAAAAAACTAATTATTTCACTGAGGCTGAAATAGGCTTAGGCTTAGGTATTGCTTCAATAATTGCCAAAGAAGGATTATATTACAATAAAGCTATACAAGATTATATAAATTATATAGGTATTCAAGTTGTTGAAGCTTTTAGCATTACAGAGGTTCAATTTAAATTTTTTATCCTTAATCAAAAAAAATTAAACTCTTATGCTTGCCCCGGTGGTTATATCTTTATCTCAAAAGGTTTATTATTATCTTGCGAAAATGAAGCTGAATTAGCTTTTATCCTTGCACAAGAAATTGCTCAAGTGATAATAGATAACAAACGACCTCAATCATTAAAACGTAATGACATTATAGTCAATAAAATATCATTGGATTCCTTATTAATTAAAAATCAGATAAGCTCTCAGGATAGCATAAACACTAATATTGATTCACTAAAGATTACTACAAACTCTCAAATACAAAACATAAAAACCATTAGGGATTCATTAATCAATGAAATCCTTATATATAAAGATAGAGTTATCTATAAAGAAAATAATTATAAACTCACATCTAATATTTCCGAAATTGATGAAATCGCATTTTTTGCAACCTGCAGAACAGGATACGATGGAACAGTAATACCTTTTTATCTAAATCGACTAATAAAACACAAGATTAATGGTGAAAATTATTATTCAGAAAATTCTTTAATAAAAAGAGAGATAAAGTTGAGAAAATATCAAAGATACAACCATTTGCCCAAGAATCTAATGAAACAAAAAAATAGATTTGATATCTTTAAAAGTCAAATAAAAACTGATTAAATAGAGGTCTTATGAAAAAACGCGGTGCAAAATTTGTTATGATATCTTCAGCTTTAATGATAATTTTTGTTTTTTTATATTTTAAACTAAAATATCCTGACCAAAATACCTTGTTAGCAACAGTTAATGATGAAAAAATCACATTGTGGCATATAAAAGAATATTCAAAAACAAATTATGGATATTTTAATGAAAATAAAATCCCTGAAATTGTAGATTTACTAATCAATCAAAAAATACTAATGATTCACGCAGAAAAAACAGGTATTATAAAAAATGTTTTACAACCACAATTTGAAAAACAAGAAAAATATTCTAAAGATAAACTTATGTTAGAGTTATTTTTTGAGATACATTCTAAAGAAACTATAAACATTTCAAATGATGATTTAAAAACTTATTATGAAAATCAACCTCTTTTTACTCTAAAAGCAATCTCTTTCCCATATTCTGATCCACAATCAGAAAAAAAAGCATTTTATGCTTATCAAGAATTAATAAAAAGACAAGATTTTAACGAAATATATAATATTTTTTTCTCTGACTCTAAATACATAAAACCGGGAATTATTGGTATTTCAAATTTTTATAACTTACCGGATTATTTAAAAGAATATTCTAAAATGTTAGAGAAGACTGGAAATGCTACTAAACCAATTGAGTCTGAATTTGGCTTTACTGTTTTCTATAGGGATCTAAAACCTAGCTATTTAGAATCCAGAAAATACATTGAAAATGAACTTTTCAAACAAAAAGCTATTGAACTTCAAATTACAACTTATGAAAATATTAAGAATAACAATAAGCTCAATTTATTTAGTATCAATAAAATATATAATGAAAAAAAAATAAAATTTTCAGATAATATACTTGCTTCCAATCATATAACTAATGATTTTTTAAAAGAAAATGAACTTTCAGAATTACTTTCAGACTTATATAATATTGACAAAATTGATGAATTATCGCTCAAAGACTTACACGAATATGTTAGTTTATTACTAAGTCAAAAAGTCATACTTTCGCTTGCAAGAAAATACAGTTATTATGACAATCATCAATTTTTAAGTAAATGGAATCGAGAAAAAGCTAACATACAAGAAATGCATTCTCAAGAAATAATTAATTATATGATGACCCGTTTTTACGAGGAAAACCTTAATATCTTAGCAGAAAAAGAGTTATTAAATGAATTTAATAATAATGCAAATCAATACAGAAAATCCGATTTATTTAAGCTTCAGACTGTTATTACCAACAATCGCGAAACTGCAAATTTAGCC
>JALNXV010000170.1 GCA_023230175.1 Candidatus Cloacimonadota bacterium | reverse complement strand
CTGAGCAGACTAAACCATCTTTGGTTACGGGGGTCATGCTGATATTCATCGTTCCGCACGATGGATTTGGGCATGTACCAATGTAAGCTGTATGCCAATCCTGTTTGTTGTTGCCAATCTGAGCTTTCTTGATATACCGGCTTGTGTACAATCTTCCATCAGCAATGACTTCAGAAGATGGTGCATACTCAGCAATCGCAATCTGAAGGTCACGGCTGAGCCTGAGCTTGCTGATATTGCTGGTCGAAGAATTCTGTTCGAGCTCAACTGTGTTAACTGGGAATCCATATCGTGGAAGAATATTTCCTCTTGCAAGGAAGTCTATAAGTTTGTTTTGTTGATAAACCTTCATCTTCCTTTCGCTGCAAGCCGCTTTGTCGAGGTCGTCTTCTCTTTTGAACTTAGCAACGATTTTGGTGAAATTCTCAACATTGCTTTCGTACTCCCTGATCAACTGCGTAAAAACGCCAGACTCGCCAATGAATTCATCAAGCCAAGTGAAATTCTCAAGACCAAGCCTGACATGCAACCCATTAGTATCCGGGATAGAATGATTCAGCAAAGAAGCCAGGGGTTCTGGCTTTGTTCTAAGCCATTCAAAGAACGACTCATATCCCTTGTCGTTAATGAATTGATCAGCATTATTGTGGTTGTACTGGTCTTCATGATCTGCAAAAAACATGCTAAGCGATACAGCATATATGTGTCGTCTAGCAATCTTTTCGTTGTCAACCTTAAATAGTGGTGGAAGAATAACCCCTGCAATCATATCTTCTGGATGATTAAAGAAAGACAGATCATGAGAGCTCAATTTTGCAAACGTCAAAGCATAAGCAGCTGTGTTGATGCTTCGTCCTGCACGGCCGGCCCTTTGGGCATAATTTGAAGGAAGGGGAGGTACATCCCTCAAGAAAACGGTCTCCAGGTCTCCTACGTCGACTCCCATTTCAAATGTTGTTGAGCATGATAATGCGTTAATCTCTTTTTTTATGAACTGCTCCTGATATTCAGCGCACTCTTTTTTGCTCAATTGTGCAGTGTGCTCCTTGATGAAAAGGGGACTCATTCTGTCACCCATGTATAAATCAGCAAAATGATTGTCTTTTCTTATCGTCAGTGGGTTGATATCTTCAACAGCACCATCGCAACGAACAGTGGAACAATAACCAGCTATGTTGAACTGAGATACTCGTCCGCATTTCTTGCATCTGTACCATTTTGCCCCAGTGCTTCCAGGAATCTGGACTTCAAAGAACTTAGCAGGCATTACATAGGTCTGTCCATTTCCAGAAGCAATCATGCAGCAAGGGTTTCCATTTTCAGGTTTTGTCAAATAGTCAAAATATGCCTCTAGAAATTCAGCAGCTTCCTTTTCGGAAATTTTCAAAGTATGTGTTACATAGTATATCTTATTGTTCTTGAAGTATTGCTCAGCGTTTCCTCCTTTGCTCCTTGGCATCCAGTTAGAAACGGAAGGAGTTTTATCATCTGCATCCTTAAGCTTCTTGAGAAAACGCTGGGATGAAGTATAGAAAACATATTCCCTATCATTATCATCAATATCACTATCTGAATCTGTTTTGATTGCTCCTGCCTTTACTGTCTCAAAAGCCAGAAGTTCCAGAAGGTTTTTAGAAACCTCAAGCTCTACATTGTACTGTTCTGAAACTGCCTTTACTATCTCTGAGGTGTTCCCTTTATAAGCGAATTGAAGGAACCCAAGAGATGTCAGAGACGTTGATGAATTAAAGCGGGCTAGTTCATTGAGCATTGCTACCCATGCGTTCTTCTTGCTGCTTACGGTTAGATTTGATGTATCTGCATTTGATTTGGCGAAGCTTTTCATGGAGGCAAAAAAGTTGGTCAGCAATAGAACAAAGTCGGATAAGGAATAACCATTAGAAATGATATCTTTTTGGTTTGTTTGTAAAACCTGAGTAATTCCTCTGCGTCTTAGAAATTCATCATAGCTGTCTTTTAAATAACAAGCAAACTTTGCGGCTTCTTGCCTGCTGTCAGAGAAAGCAATGAATTGGCGTCCTGTCTTTCTTGCATTCTTTTTTGATGCTGCCATAGCTCTTGCGAAGAGGTTTGTCGTCCCTGAAGACATTATCTCTGAATCAAACTCCAATTCAGGTAATTCTTCATACAAAGAAGTCGCAAGAACTGAAGTTGCCGCATCATTACCTAGATAGTACCGTTTGTAGGAGCCAGAGTGACAATTCCCGCATCGTGCTCCATGCTTCAAATCCTTTGCTTTGACAACTTTGATGTAATCTTCTTTCCCGCAATCACATGGAAGATTATGAATTTCATCACAGGCTGCAATAGCACCACAGTGAGGGCAAAGATAGTATTCATTGTCCGTTATGTTTTCTTCTCCCTCATCATTGAGGTCAAAGTCTTCTATTTCATCGATATCTTCGTTCTTTTCTGAAGCTGGATAGTAATAGCTTACTTGCTGACCAAGCTTGCTTACTTGAATCAGATGCCTGTTTTCTTCTATTCCAACAAAGGCGATCTTGCCACAGTTGTTGCAGACCGCAATTTCGAATACTTCATATTGTTTATCGCCATCCATTATGTGTTTCTGCCTTGCAAGAAATAGCTTTCTGGATGGGGACAAGGCTAAAAAGCAGCCTTCAAGACTCCTTATGAAGAAATGATATCTAGCATCGACAAGACTTTTTCCTGCTTTGGAAGAACGAGTGCATAGATAGACAAAAGAAATTGCAGTTCTAATATCCAGATTGAGAACTCTTTGAAGCTCGTTCATGTCTGTGATTTCAGATATGGAAGCTCTCATCTTCTCGTATAGGTCACAGGATGATATCAGATCATAAAGAAGCTCTGCCTCAGGTTTTGATGAATCACAGTCTATCCCATACTTCTTGAGAATCGAGGAAACAATATTCCCATCTTCGCTTAGTTCCAGGTATGAGTCCTTTGGGTAGTGATAGAGAACAGAAGCCTTTTTGTGTGCTTCCCGCGTTGACCGAATGATTGACTCTTTCTGAAAAGGCACACCGCATAAATTCTCGGCGAATGAAACTATATCAGCAACAGAAGATTCATCGCTGCCAAGGGTTGCGCTTGTAAGGATGAACTGTGTCTGTCTCGTTGCACGGATTCTTGCTTGCAAACGGCGTAAAAGAAACGAAGTCTCTATTCCTGTTGCTCCGGTATAAACATGTGCTTCATCAAGCACAACAAACTTGAAATCAGAATTTGAGAACAGAACATCATCCTTTGGCCTGAACAACAGGTGTTCAAGCATTGCGTAATTGGTGAAAAGAATATGTGGCGGTTCTTTTTTCATGGCATCTCTTGAAAGAATCTCATTTTCAAGCCGATGTCGCAATTCTTCTATTCTCTCTGTTGCAAACATTGCCTCATAAACAGCAATTGCATCTTTTTCTTCATTCTCTGTGGCTCCGGTATAAACACCAAATTTGATATCCTTGTAGAACATAAGAAGGTTCCTGATGTTCTTCATCTGGTCGTTGGCAAGAGCATTCATTGGATAGATGAACATTGCCCGGACTCCTGGGCCAAGAGTTCCTGCTTCCTTCTCTTTCAGAAGTTCGTTTAGCACTGGTATCAAGAAGCAGTTTGTTTTTCCAGAACCAGTTCCTGTAGAAATTACAGCATTGTTTCCTGCAACAATGCTTCTGATTGCTTGTTCCTGATGCAGGTATAGGGGTCTATCGATCGGCAAGACAGTTTTGTATCTCTTGTCTTCATGCTTTTCTGCTTCCAGCTGTCTGAACAGGGGAGAAAGGACTCCTTCATCGATCAGCTGATTTATTGATTTTCCTGAACAGAATACATCCTTGATTTCAAGATACGGACCTTTGGAAATACTTTTCCGGAGTTCTTCAATAAGCTGATGTTGCAAGTCTTCATCTGCAAGGGCATACATGGTTGTTATGTAGTCTATGAATTCATTGCGGATATTATCTGAAGATTTGGCGGGGTTGAACATTAGCTACCTTCCTTGATTGTAGTATAATTATAGTATGTTATTGCAGAAGAATTACGATCACTGTTGCATATTCGTTTCTTGACTTTATCAAAGGCAAATTGATCGCTGACGCTGTATAAGTCTTCTTCGTCCTCCAAACCAAACATGATCCAGCAAGAATTCCCATCACGCATCTCAACCCTTATAGGATTAGTTTTATCAGTATTCCCATTATCATCAGCCATGTTGTCCAGGTATACTTTTCCACTTCTCTCAGTGATGATGTAAAGCATTCCTGAGTAGAAATCATTTCCATCAACTGTTTTTAAGTAATGGAGCTTCTCTATGAAAAACGGAGTGATGGGTTCCGACTTTGATGAACCCTCCAGAATAACGCTTTCAATCTTCAGCTTGGTGTTTTTGAACTTGAAGTTTCGTTCATCACCTATAGTAATGCTCTTTGTTTCAAGGACTTTCGCCTTTTTCAGACCAGTTTGCTCGATAATTGAAACCTCTATTGTATAATTTCCCTCCTCAAGGTCTACGAGTTGGTAAGTTTTTGGTTCTAATGTTGTAGTGATACTGACAGTATTTGTTGAAGAGTATATGTGTATTTTAAATTTCGCATCGCTTGGCCCTATGAAACCTCCTCTTGGATTCCAAACGAGTCTTTCCTTAGCAAAAAAGAGGGGTGAAAACTTGAAGAACTCCGAGAAATAAAAACTGCACACTGGGAGGTCTGCAGATGAATTATCAGGGAAAATCAATCTATACATGATTTCGGCGGGCTTTTTCTGCCCGTCAGCCATGGCGTGAATAGCCTGGCCAAGTTTGTAGCTTGTATTGTCAGCATTGGCTACTGACTTTTCATCTGAAATTAACAGTTGCCCTGTGCAATTAATTGGAAGCTTGACTGACAAAATTGATGAGTTGGAAATTTCATTGTACCATATTCCATCATTGTATCTTGTAGAGTAATCGCCGGAGTCAAACTTCCATGCAAAAATAGGGGGATTTAGTACTATTTCACCATCTCCAATTGGGACAAGAACTTTTTCACATGATAAATCAAAAGTCTCGGAATTGTTAAAATTGTCAGTACTGAAATGGACTTCTCCGATTTCTGAGCTGTCATAATAAACTTGCTTGTCGTATTCAATTTGGATGTTATTAAACGAAACGATATTCAGAGATGCCTTAATTTCGTTGTTGCTGTATTTGAAAACTGAGATGGTTTGAGGCTCTCCATGACGCATCAGTTCAGATATCTTGTAGAAGCATCCGTCGGCCCTTCTTTCATAAGGCAGTTCAGAAAGCCGGAAAGAGGCACCTTCATAACGCACGCCATATTCATTTGCATTGACTTCTGGTCCTGAAGCAATAAACACATCACCATCTGCTACTTCGTACTGGTTTTCATTTTGGCGGAATGCAACATCTTGTCTCTTTATTGCAGAAATCCAGAAATCCTTTGGCGTATTAGAGGTCTCGAAAAAAACTGTCCTTTCATCAGACTGCAAACATTCGCCTTCTTGAGAAGTGAACACATAAAGGTTACCTGATTGTCTGCGAATCTCCTCCGGGTATTGTGCCAGAGAGTCCAGGCACGTAGTATAAAGAGAATAATTTCCAGGAGTGCATTGCTGTGAAAAGTCTTCCTTATCTGACTTGAAAAGAATAAATGATCGTTTTAACGAGTTCTTTGATGAGTATAGCGTTTTATTTGCATGGGTAATTTCAACAGATATGTCCATGCTGGGATGTTGCAAGCTGTCAATCTCGACAGAGAAAGGCTTTGTGGCCATCAACAATCCAGAGCCTTTTGTATATAATTCAAAAGTCTTTACAGCCTCTCCATGCTCAAAGATGGTCAGGTAAGGGGAGACATCAAAGTCACTTTGGAGACGGAATGGGGAAAGAACAAGGCGTACAGAATTATCAGCTACAATGTATTTAGGCTTAATAAGCTGGTAATCAGTTACCACTCTTTCTTTAACTACATTTTTTTCGGTAGTAATTAGACCTAAGGAATCTTCCTTCTTCTTCCACCAGTTGATTACAAGCCGGTCTAGATAGTGGTTGTCTTTATCTAGGATTTCTCCATGAAAGGCTTTATCAATGCTGCTGATTGTATTCTCAATTAAGTCAGTCATGAGTTCTGGCTGGTCAATAGCTAGACCTTTTATTCCAGCTCTAAGTGAATACACTTGACTTCCAAGATGGAAATCCTCATCCGCCTCGTTCTGATTCCTGAATCTGCTCTTGAGCTGAGCAGATAGAACTGAGAATACGGAATCTCCTTTCATGTAATTCTGATACAGATCATCACAATAGATATTCCAGCAAAGCTCAAAAAAGGACTCAGTAGATTTCAAAGGTGCAAAAGCATGGCTAATCAGGGTTGCATAGTACTTCTTCTTATAGCATCCCAGAACGTAGACCTTCTTGTCAGCACCCAATCTGGAAATAAGATCAGTTATATAATTGTAAACCTTCTGTGATAATTGAGAAGAATCAGATCCGGTGAATTTTCTTGAGATGAATCCCCAAAAGGTGTTTTCGTCAGCGTCCCATTGCTTGCTAGCGTTAACAAGAGCAATGAAAATCAATTTATCATATGTTTTCTTAATTTGACCGCCATGTTCATTTGCATGCCGTCGAAGAATATTGCTTGTTTTATCATAGATTGAAGCAAGTTCATAATCTGAGAACACAAAGTCTCCGATAATCGGCAAGTCAAGAGCTTTGTTAACTTTATCTATTATCAAGCTAAGCATTCACAGTCTCCTCTTTGAAATAAATATTGGTATTAAGTGAATTATAACCTATTACCTTGAAAAATCAACAAATATTCTTCTGACCAATGTGTAACCACGCTTGAATGGATCTGCGAAGAATCATGGATTTTGCGCATTTTTTGTTGCCATAGTGTAAAAAATAATGTAAAGTGTAATGACGGAGGAGAAAGATGAACAAGAATACAGAAACTAAGTCTCCATTGAAGCTTTGCTTGCTTCAGGTTGTTTTTTCGCCAGTGCTTAATATGGGCAATTACATACCTGGGATTCAGGATCAATTGAGGAAGAATGGATTTCCCCTTTTTGAAACAAATAAAACTTTCACAATAAACCAAAGCAATGGACAGAAGGAATTGAATCAGAATGGGTGGATTTTCAAGACGCTTGACTCAGAAGAATTGTTTATTGTGTACCAAGACGCTGTTTTCTTCCAAGTTGCTGATTATTCAGGCTTCGATGCTTTTGTTGAGAAGTTCCGAAAACTGATCAATATTTTCTTTGCTGCTATCGGTTTTTCGCCAAACGGAGCTTTGATGCGTATTGGCTTGAGATATGTTAATTGCTTCAGGGGACCCGAGTGGAAAGAACGATTGAATGAGAGCTACTGTGGCATAGTCCTGCCTGATTTGGTATTGCACAAAGAGGCAAAGCCATTGTTTTCTTCATTGATACAAACAGCATCAGACCTAGGAAAGAAGGGCGTTGGGAATCTGGTTGTGAAAGTGTACCAGAATGACAGAGGCGTAGAAATACCCCTTGATCTGATATCTTGCAGTGAAGCAGAAAGCAGTGGAAAAAAGTTGATTACTTTCTTGGATAT
>JALNXV010000169.1 GCA_023230175.1 Candidatus Cloacimonadota bacterium | reverse complement strand
GCTCCGGAAATTGCATCAGCAGCTTGAACAAGTACAGCATAAACACTTTCTGCTTCTACTTCTTCGTGATGGGCTTCAATAGCATTAACTATGAGTTTGCTTTCTCCGTTTTTACGGGCAAAGTTTGCACCTAAAGAAGCGTGAGAGCCTTCAAATTCGTGGTCTATTGCTTTACCTAAATCATGTAAGAAACCACAACGTCGTGCGATATCTTGATCAAGTCCAAGTTCAACAGCCATAATACCGCAAATCCAAGCAGCTTCAATACTATGATTAAGAACATTTTGACCGTAACTTGTACGATAGTTAAGTCGTCCAATAAGCTTTATTAAATTTGGTGAAATATTGTGAATATTTGTTTCAAGACAAGCTTTTTCACCAATAGAAACAAGAGTAGTTTCCATTTCTTTACGAGTTTTTTCGACAAGTTCTTCTATTCTTCCCGGATGAATTCTTCCGTCAGAAATCAATCTTTCAAGAGATAGTTTTGCGATTTCTCTTCTTACGGGATCAAAGCAACTAAGTACAACAGCTTCCGGTGTATCATCGATTATTAAATCCACTCCTGAAGCTTTTTCAAAAGCACGTATATTTCTTCCTTCGCGTCCGATGATTCTACCTTTCATTTCGTCAGAAGGGAGAGAAACAACAGAAACTGTTGATTCTGAGATATGGTCAACGGCAAGTCTTTGTACAGCAGTAGCAATAATTTCTGCTGCTTTTTTATTTGCGTCAAGTTTCAGTTGTTCAAGTTCTTGTCTAATTTCGTGAGCACAAACATTTCTTGCTTCATTAGAAAGTTCTTGTTTTAAGATATTAAGAGCTTGTTCTCTTGATAGTCCGCTTATCTCCATTAATTTTCTTTTTTGTTCTTCGACAAGTTTTGCTATTTCAGAATTCTTTTCATTATATTCTGTTTCTAATTTTTTGACTGATTTCTCATATTCAACTAAACTTTGTTCTTTTTTATCAAGGACATCTAATCTTTTTTCAAAATTAGTAACTCTTTCATTGAATTTCTTTTCAAGATTTCTTAATTCATTTTGGCGTTCTTTGATTTCATTTTGACGTTCTTTGATTTCATTTTCATAAGTTCTTTGAGTTTTAAACCATTCTTCTTTACCGTCTAAAATAGCTTTTTTCTTAAGTGCTTCAGCTTCTTTTTGGGCTGAATCAGTTATATTTTGAGCAATTTCTTTAGCGTTATTAATTTCTCTTAGGCTGGTATTTTTCTTTGAAAGGTAGATAAAGTAGGCGATACCAAGGCCTATAATAATTCCGATTATTGATGTTAATGTATATACCATATAGGTTTATCCTCCATTTATTTAACCTGCCGGTACCGTGTAAGAATTGCCCTGAACCTTTTTTACAAGGTGGGCATCTACCTTAATGTTGGCACATTCCTGAATAAACAGTTTATGTGTCATTAAGGGGTCGATTCCCTTTAGGACTTTGGTTCCATCACAATTTCTTAACACGAATACCGCAGGCAAGTTTACTCTATTTTTTCTATAAAATTTTGTAAAATATTATTTATATTTTCTTTTTCAGTTTGCATTTTGTTATTTTCTTTTTTAAGTGCTGAATTTTCTTCAAGTATTTTCAATCCGGCTAAGATAAGCAAAAGAGATTGGTTAGTAACGTTTGGGTATCTTGTTATTAGGTCATTAATTCTTTTATTAAGATCGTTAGCTAATCTAACTAATTCATCCGAATTCTCACCTACAAGACTTAAGGTTGTCCCAAAAATTACAACATCAACGGATTGAAGATTTGACATAACGATTAATTAGTCTATATCACATTGAGATAAAAGAATATCTATCTTAGATGCTGCGACTTTAGTTATGCTATCAAGTTCTTCATTAAGATTTTTAGCTTTGTTTAATTCCTCAGTTTTAGTTTCAAGTTCTTCTTGAAGTTGAATAATTTTTTGTTCAAGATGATTTTTTTCATTAAGGATTTGATTTTTATCATCTTCGAGTTCGATATTACTAGTAAGAGTTTTTTCATATTCTTCTTTAAGATTAGAATATTTTTCTTTTAAAGCAGTAAAATTATCAATTAATTTTTGTATTTTTTCTTGTAGAGTAATATGAGTAGTTTGTTCTTGTTTTTGTTCATTAAGTTCAATATTACTTATGGTTTCCATACTTACCTCATTTCAATTTTATATTTTTCATATAATTTATTTATTACATTATCCATAATACTTTTTATTTGTTCATCAGTCAAGGTTTTTGTTAAAGAAAAAATCGAGAGGCTTATTGAAAGGCTTCTGAAACCTTCTTTTATTTGTTTCCCGGTAAATTCATCAAAACCGGTCACGTTATGAATAAGTTTGGGGTTAACGGCTATTACAGTATCAGCTATATCTTTATAAAGGAACTCATTTGAAATTATAAAGGATAAATCTCTATATACTATTGGAAATTTCTGCACTTCTTGATATTGAGTATATTCAAAATCAGCGTTAGCAAATATTTCGTTAAGGTTTAAATCAAAAAGATATACATCCTTATCTATATCAAATTTTTGCAAAATCTTTTTATCTAACTTACCAAAATTCCCTAAGATATTACTTTTATATTTAATGTCAAATCCTGTCTCAGGTAAATAGTAAGGTTCTGAACTCTTAACTATTTCTGTTTTATATATTTTATGATAATTCAAAATACTTAAAATAATGCCTTTAATATCAAAATAATTTACCGGTAAAGCTTTCTCTTTCCAGAAAACCGGACTGAATTTGCCTGTTACAACTCCTGTAAGTCTCCATATTTCAGTAGATAGTTTCTGATTTTTTCTAGTAAATACTTTATTAAGTTCAAAAAGTTTTACATCTTCTGTCCCATTATTGATATTTTGCAAGATATTTTTTAAAAGTCCGGGTATTAATGTAGAACGTAAGATAGAAAAACTTGCTCCTTGAGGGTTGATGATATTGACTGTATTTCTTCTATAATCATCTTCAGCTAAATCTAAAGTATCCAAATAACTCGGATCAGTAAAGCTTAGATTAAGTGCTTCATAGAAACCTTTATTTACTAAGATATTTTTAATACTTCTTTTAGCATAAAAGGTATTTTTATTCATTATTTCATCAGCCGGTTTATTTATTTCAACTTTATCAAAACCGTGTAATCTGATAATCTCTTCAATCAAGTCAATTTCTCTAACAAGATCAATTCTATAATGAGGAACTTCAAAAAGAAGAGTTTCTTTTTCTGTACCAATAAAATTAAGTCCAAGATTTTTAAGGTATGAAATTACAGTATTATTATCTAAATCGAGAGACAACAGTTTTTTAATACGAGTAGGTCTAAGTTTAATAACTCTGATTTCTTCTTTAACCGGATAAATATCAATAGCTGTATTAACCGATTCAGCATCAGCTAACTCAATAATAAGTTTTGTGGCTTTTGCTGCAATCTCTTCGCAAGTCTTCGGAGACATACCACGTTCAAATCTATATGAAGAATCCGTAAATATCTTAAGGTTATGACTTGTTCTTCTCGTTATAGTAGGGTTAAAACAAGCTGCTTCAAGGATAATATTTTTTGTACTGTCAGTAATGTGAGAATTTTCTCCACCGATTACTCCGGCTAAAGCAATAGCTTTTTGTTTATCGGCAATCATTAATTCTTCACCGGTCAAGGTATAGGTTTGATGATCTAAAGCAGGAAATTTTTCACCTTTAACAGATTTCCTGATAATAATTTGATTTCCATTAACTTTATCTGCATCAAAAGCGTGTAAAGGATGACCGTATTCATACATTACATAATTAGTAATATCTACAATATTATTAATAGGTTTTATATCTGCTGCTACAAGTTTTTGTACAAGCCAATCAGGTGAAGGTTTTACCTTGACGTTATTTATTTTTACAGCCATATAACGCAGGCAAAAATCCGGTTCTTGATTAATTACTTTTAAGTTATTAAATTCTTCTACAGTCTTAAGAGGTTTAACTTCTTCAAGGTTAATTTTTATACCGAGTTGAGCTGAAAGGTCTCTGGCTACTCCGAGCATACCGAGTAAATCAGGACGATTAGGTGTAATCTCAACCTCATAAACAGTATCAGCATTATTAAGATATTGAGATAAAGTTAAACCAATAGGTGCATTATCGGGTAAAACCATTATACCGCTATGATTATCAGAAATACCCAATTCTTTTTCAGAACAAATCATTCCATAAGATTCAACACCTCTTAATTTTGCTTTTTTTATCTTAAATTCAGGAAATTCTGTACCTATCGGAGCAAAGGCTATTTTTTGTCCTTGAGCACAATTTGGTGCTCCACAAACTACTTGATGAACTTCTTTGCCGTCGTTTACTTGACAGATTGAAAGTTTATCAGCTTGAGGGTGAGCACTTTTGTCAATAATCTCTGCTACTACAATATTTTCTAAAAGAATATTAGTTTTGTTAATAGCTTCAACTTCTATTCCTGAAAAGGTTAATTTATCGGTTAATTCTTCCGGTGAAAGGCTAAGATTTAAATATTCTTTAAGCCATAAGTAACTGATATTCATTATGAAACTCCTATATGCCTTTCGATTTATCTATTTATGTTATAATCTGAAAAATTATTAAATTGTCTTAAAAAACGTAAATCATTTTCAAATAAAAATCTTATATCAGGGATGCAAAATTTTTGCATAGTAATCCTATCTATTCCGCATCCAAAAGCAAACCCTGTATATTTTTCACTATCTATACCGATTGCATCAAATACATTAGGATCAACCATTCCTGCACCTGCAATCTCTATCCAGCCACTATTTTTACAAGTACTACAACCTTTACCACCACAATTAAAACAACTTACATCCATTTCAGCACTTGGCTCAGTAAATGGAAAGAAATGAGGTCTGAATCTTGTTTTACAAGAAGTCCCAAACATTCTTACAGCAAAATGATTTAAAGTCTCTTTTAAATCTTTAAAACTAATATTTTCATCAACAACTAATGCTTCAAGCTGATGAAATACAGGAGAATGAGTTTGGTCAAACTTATCATTGCGATAACATCTGCCCGGTGAAATAATCTTTAAAGGTGGTTTATAATTTTCCATTACTCTAATTTGAACTGTTGAGGTTTGAGTTCTTAACAAAACATCCTTTTCAATAAAGAATGTATCTGCAAGATTTCTTGCCGGATGATCTTTAGGTGTATTTAAAGCATCAAAATTATGAAATTCGTCTTCTACATCAAAGCCTTCGGCTACTTGAAAACCCATACTTATCATTACATCTTCGATTTGATGTTGTATTATACTGATAGGATGTAGAGAACCAATCTCAGAAGGTCGAGCCGGCATTGTATAGTCAAAAGAGGCTGCTTTCACAGATTGTTCATATAATTTAGAATTAATTCTTTCTTCAGTTGCTTTTATTATGCTTTCAATTTTAGTTTTTACATCGTTAATTTGTTTACCGAAAGCAGGTCTTTCTTCAGGGCTAAGAGAGCCCAAACGTTTCATAAATTGATTTATAACACTTTTTTTCCCGACAAAACGAGACTTTAAGTTGTTTAAATCAAAAAATGTTTGAGCTCTTTTTAAATCTTCTTCTGCCTGCTTAAGTATGGCATGAAGTTCTTCTTTCACTTAATTTTTTTCCTTTGCTGTTTTTGCTTGCTGACAGATAGCAGTAAAAGCTGCTGAATCATGCCAAGCAAGATGAGCTAATACTTTTCTATTGATTTGCATATTAGAAAGGTTTAAACCATTTATTAAGTTTGAATATGATATTCCATTTGCTCTTGCTGCAGCATTAATACGAGTAATCCAAAGACGACGGAATTGACGTTTCTTTTGTTTACGATCACGATAAGCGTAAGTCCAGCCTTTTTCCACCGCTTGACGTGCTGTACGATATAATTTACTTCTTGCGCCGACATATCCTCTGGCTGCTTTTAAATATTTTTTATGTCTTTTATGAGATGCGACATTATTCGTTGCTCTAGGCATAGTATTCTCCTTCTATTGTCTTAATAATTAAAATACGAGCATCTTACGTACTCTTGCGTAATCACAATCTGCTACTAATGTCGCAGAAGCTAATCTTTTCTTTCTTTTTCTGTTTTTCTTTGTTAAGATATGAGCTGCACCGGCATGATGTCTTTTAATCTTTCCGGAACCTGTCAATTTAAAACGTTTTGCTGCAGCTGTATGAGTCTTTATTTTCGGCATTTTTCCTCCTTGAATGCTGGATAGCATTCTTATTTTATTCGTTTGTATCTATTTCTTCTATTTCTTCTGTACCGGTATCTTCTGCATTATCTGTCTGATTTCCTAATATTTTTTCTATTTCTTTTTTAGGTGACATTATCATAGAAATATAATTTTTCTCACTTGTTGGCTTAGAATCAACCTCTGCAATATATGATAATTCATCCTCTATTCGCTTTAAAACATCATAACCTAAATCCTTATGAGCTATCTGACGACCACGAAATTTAACCGTAAACTTAACCTTATTATGTTGCTTTAAAAACCTTATTGCATTATTTTTTTTGAAGTTATAGTCATGCTCATCCGTATTTGGACCAAATTTCACTTCTTTAAGCTGAACAATATGTTGTTTTTTCTTTGCTTCACGACTCTTACGTTCTTTCTGATAATAGTATTTACTAAAATCAAGGATTCTACAAACCGGTGGCTCTGCGTTTGGCGATACCTCTACCAAATCTAATTCTGCTTCTTCGGCAATCCTCAACGCTTGTTGAAGACTTACTACACCAATTTGTTGACTATTCTGATCAATAAGACGAACTTCATCTACCGTTATCTCTTTATTAATTCTTTCTTTTGGGACAACTGCCTTCGTCTTGGCCTTTCCTTTACGTATGCGTATTATAGCAAACCTCCTATATTTGTTTGTTTCAAAAAATATGCGGGTATTCCAATAGAAATACCCGCTGATTTTATAATTAAGAATCTCTTCTTATTCATCCAATAACCTGTCCTTTTAACCTGACAATGTCCTCAGCGGGAATCGCAAGGTAGAAGCTTTACTTCATTTTCTTTTATAGCTTTTTTACAATAATTTCTAAAGATAGATATTAGTCAAGTATTATTTTAAATATTTATTCGTCTTTTCACTTTTCTTTGGATTAAGGTACGATTTAATACTCTACAAGAATGAAAAACAATAATAATATTTATACTATTCTTCAAGCTTTCGAATAATAAGAAAGACAGTGCAAACAAAAATACTCTCACAACAACATTAATCAACAGCTTTCATTATTGCTCTACAATCCTTCCATATTTCAACAAATCCAAAAGGGACCTCCAAGATGCTTTTTTCCATCTTGGAGGTCCCTGGTATTTTTTATATATCCAAATAATATGTTCTACAAACATCCTTGCTTGTAGGAAAAACAAGTGCAAGCAAAGATGCTCGCATAACAGACAAATTTTTTGCAAAGAAACAATCTATCAACACCGTAGGTGTCAGCAAAAAATATAAAATCATAGCCACATACTTAGTATGTGGGAAATTATTGAACAACATAACATTACCCTTCCAATCGGAAATTTTTCTTAGAAAAATTTCCGATTGGAAGG
>JALNXV010000168.1 GCA_023230175.1 Candidatus Cloacimonadota bacterium | reverse complement strand
TGATTGGCAGAAATGGAATAATCATAAAACTTGAAGAAATATCTGTTTCAATCATTGAAATAAAAGCTAAAGCCGGGAGAAATAGATAAAATACCAGCTTTAATAAAAAGTGTCCATCATTTAAAGAGAATATCTTTAAATATTTAAAAAAGATTCCTAAAAAGAAAAAGGCAATAATTGGTAATATTTTTGCTATAAATGGGTTCATAATATTTATAAATTCATATTAGAGTTAAATTTCGGAGTCCATTCAGGTGTTGTACCTAACTCCTGAATGAAGACATTTTCAAATCCTAAGCCCTCTAATATATGTACAGCATGATCATATTCTTCTTGTGTAATAGGACGATTTATTTCCGGGTAATTTATTGCCTTATATGTAGGATAATATTGAGCCATTAAGCTTATATAGGTATCATTGCTAAGATTTTCATATATCCACTGAATAATCTCTTCAATATTATTTTGATTTTCTGGGAGAACAAGAATTCTAATTAAAGTTCCAAAAATTGCTATGCCATCCGGTCCATAGGAAACATCATTATCTATGATTAATTTTCCTGTTTGCCTATACATTTCTTTAAGAGCGGATTGAGCATATTCTTTGTAGTTAGGTATCATTGAATATTTTAAGGCTTTTTCATTATCCCAATATTTGAAATCAGGTAAATAAATATCTACTAATCCTTCAAGTTTTTTCAAGGTTTCTACACTTTCATAAGCATTTGAATTCCAAACTATAGGGATTTTAAGATTTTTAAATTTAATTCTTTTTAATGCAGGAATGATCAAGTCTGTGTAGGGAGTAGGGCTTACTAAATTAATATTATGAGCACCTTTATCTTGTAGATCTAATATAATATCAATAAACTCATCCTCAGTGTATTTTTGACCGGTTCCTAAGCTACTAATCAGGTAATTTTGGCAATAACAACATTTCATATTACAGTGGGAAAAGAAAATAGTTCCGCTTCCGTTTAACCCTGAAATGATAGGTTCTTCTCCGTAGTGAAGTTGATATGTGTTGATTTTTAAAAAATTAGGGGCTTTACAAAAGCCAATTTCTATTGAACGATTAATTAGACAATTATGTGGACATAGATTACATTTGTTATTAGATTGATTGATACTACTAGACGGGTATTCGTCATCTTCTGAAGTTTTGTTTGATTCTTGTGTAAATATTTCTGTTATATTCATTTATCTCTCCATTTTTTTATTTATAAAGAAAAACTATCGGGTAATAGTTTGTTGATGTTAGTAATTATTGTTTGTTTATTGTTTCCGTAAATTATGTTTAAGTCTTTAGAAAATTCATTTATCACTTGCCTGCAAGCACCACAGGGGGGAAAGGCTTTATCAGATTGAACATATATAGCTAAAGCTGAGAATTTTAAGTTGTTATTAGAAATTGCTTTAAATATCGCAACTCTTTCAGCACATATAGTTAATGAAAAAGAAGCGTTTTCGATGTTACAGCCCGTAAAAATCTCACCTGATTCAGTCAATAATGCAGCTCCTATTTTAAAGAGAGAATATGGGGCATAAGCGTTATTAGAGGCTTTTTTTGCTATTTCTAATAAATCATTAAGTTGTTTATTCATTTATATTATTCCTTTTTTTTTAATGCATAAAATTTTATCTACTTTACCATCGTGTATATAGCTTTCAAATTCAGGATTGTCAAGTTCTCTTAATGTTTTTAAGATGTCAGATATTCTGAATATTTGGTCATTAATGCTTTGTATTTTATCTTTAAATTTTGATTGGTAATCAGATTGACCCTCAGATAGATAAGATTCGATAATTTGTATATACCCTGAGATAATCATTAATGGGTTGTTTATTTCGTGATTTAAACTACTTATGGTTGCTGAGATGGCTGTTTTCTTTTCTGCTTGTAACAATTGCTTTTGCGTATTGATTAATTTAAAATGCATTTCTTCAATCTTGTCTTTTTGATTTTTTAATTCTTGAATATAAGCATTTTTTGATAAGACTGCAGCCAATAAAGGTGTGAGTATTTCTAAATTTTTTATGTCAGTATTTTTAAATGCATTATGGTATGATTGTGAAAAGTTGATTAATCCAATAATTCTTTTTCCCAGGATTAAGGGTAGAGATAAAAAAGATTTTACTGATAAATCTTTAGTTCTATTATATGAAGTCATCTCATTAAGTATTAGTATTTTTCTTTTCTTTGCATTCCATCCTGATATGCCATTACCATAATCAAAAGAAAAATCGTTTATTAAATCAACAATTTTTCCTGTTGAGGCGATGATTTCTAATTTTTTTGTTTCATCATTAAAATAGAATACAGTTGCATGTTCGTAATTTATAATCTTTCTGAATAAGTTAAAAAAATGTTTATAATATATGTCTTCATTATCCGGGTTAAAGTTTTCTACTAGTTCAGCTACTTTATGTAATACTTTTATTCTTTTCTTTGAAGTTACTTTTTTTTTCATTCTAATTCGAAATCCTTGGTAATGATTTGGAGTAATATTTGAGTGAGAATATCTACGAAATTTGTTGAATCAATATAATTATAAGACACAATTGTAGAAGATGGGCTGATTGACCATTTGTATAATGTTCTATCTTTTGATAGAGAAAGAATTATATCTAAGGATTGGTTTTTATTCATTTCATTATCTTTTATAAGAGAATCCTTGAAATAGTTTAAGACTGTGTTATTTTCAAAATAAAGATATATCTTATTAGTATCCATACTATTGTAGTCTTCTATTTTTACTATTACATTATTAAAATGTTTTGTTTGAAGTATTGTTGTTAGTATGTTTATATTATTTTTATTGATGATTTCAACAGGTAATAATATAGTATGATTAGATTTTTGGATAAATAAAAATCCTAACTTAAAGAGATTTATGTGGTTAATTGCATTAATAAATTTTATTAAGTTTTGGAAATCATCATTTTGAATGAATGTTTTTATAGAATATGTTAACTTTTTATCATTTGATAACTTTAAGAAGTGTTCAGGTTTTGATATAATTAAAGTATTTAAGTTTTCAGCTTTATTTTTGAAGATAATATTTAATGAATAAAAGTGATTGAGTAAAGAAAAAATGTTTTTACCATTATTATTTTTTAATGAGTTTAACAATTGAGTAAAATTTTTATCGATGATTAAGCTCCAATTTGCTTTATTATTGTACCATTGAGCAAAAGCATATAAGTCTTTTGATTGAAAAGAGTAATTTTGAGTAAAGAATTCTTTATAGTTGTCCGGTAAGGTAACGAAGTTTAAATTATTGTCTGATAAATATTGATAGTATTGATATAAGTCAGATTTATCTTCTGCAACTATGACTTGAATCATAAACATTGGATGTAGTTGAGTTACTTTAGCCCAGACTTTTTTTGATAATAAATCAATTTGTGAAACAGCTTGTAATTGAACACCTTGAATATCTAATAAATAATGAGACTCATTAATTTTTTTTATAACATTTGCTTTAACAAGTTGTCCAACATTTAACTTGTTTAAAAGCATTTGTAATTTTGTATTATTTTCTTTAAGTAGATATTTATCTGTATTCATTGCTTATTATTGATTCATTTTAACTATGAAATCTATTTCTCTTTGAGACATTTGTAATTCTTTAGCTATTTCTTCAAGATCCCAACCATCATTATATAATTTAAGTACCATTTTCTTTTTATATTCGTCGTCACCGAAGGTATCCATTTCATTTTCTTCTTCATCATCAAGATCATCGTTTGCTGAATTGAGGAATTTTAATGAACCTGATTCTTCTTCTATTAGTTCTTGTTCTTCTTTTTCGTCTAAATCTTCAGATATTACGGGTGGATTATCATAACTATCATTAGAAATAGATTCTTTTTCAATTGTTTTATCTTCATCAATGGTAGGAGAATTGGTATCTGAGTAGATATCTTTTTCTTCGTATGCTCTTTTGAGGTGTTCTTGGTGAATTGCTAATTCTTCATCAGAAATTGTTTCTTTATCATTTTGTTTTTTGATATACAAAAAATATGCTATAGCAAAACCGATAATTAAAGTGATGAAACTAATAAGTAGTAGTATCCATAAAGAAATAGGAGTGTTAATGAAACTTGTATTTTTTCCCGGGAATTGATTGTCAACTACGGGTGAGAACAAAAGTGCATTTTGAGTATCACCTAATTCGGTATAGATTCTAAAAATTGTATTCTTTGCAATTTCGTAGTGAATATAATCTTCAGGAATTAACTTCAGTAATTCTAAAGCTGTAGTGTAATCTCCAACAATACTTGCATTGATTCCAATTAAAAATTCAGTTAAAAGACTATCATTTTTTGCGATATTATAATATTTCAGTAATTGATTTTCATTGTTACTTAAAAGGCTTGTATCAAATGTATATTCAATCTTTGTTGGTGTCTCTAGTTGAGGTATTTCTTTTTTAGATAAAGGTTCTTGTTGTATGACGGATGTTGGAGTTTTTACTTCTTGAGAAATAATTGGCTCTTCAGTTTTTTTATTTATATCCAAATTTAAGATTTTAGTTTGAGGAATTCTATTTGGGAATCTATCGTTATCAGATAAAATTGTAAATGAAATTTCATTAATATCTGTTTTATTTGTTTGTTTTTTATTGGGAAGAGCAATAGCTTTAGTTGCTTCAGTTTTGGGTGTGTTTTTTTCTGTATTTATGGTTGTTTTAGGTGCAGTTACTTGTTGTTTTGGTTTAACTTGAGCAGTTTTTTTAGTAGGGATATTAGTCTTAGGTTTAGTTTTAAGAGCTGTAGTTTTTTGTGTTTTAGCGGTAGATATGAGTGATTGAGGGATGTAAATTCTTGGAAGAGGAAATCTATTATTTTCTCTACTTATTAGTTGAGTGTTATTAGGATATGTTTGTTTGCCTGTGATAAGTAAGTCATTAATCATCTCGTAGTTGCCTATATAATGGTAATAATCAATTAAACTCAATAGGTCGTTGATAGTATTTGGTTGTGATGATTTGATGATATCAATATGAACAATGTATTTTTGGCTTATGCTACCGGATTGTTTGATTTGATCAAAGACATAATCAGTTAGTATTTCTATAGTTAAATTGTTATTTGGTGTATAGAGATTTAATTCTTTAGCGAGAGGGTCTTGAGTTTCAAAATGCTGAGGAATATTAACATAATCACAATTAGGGACATTTATTGTGAGTTTCATAGAATTAGCTTCCTTGTTGATATTTGTTACAGGCCTGTTAGTAAATGTTAATGAGATTCTTGAAACTCCATTAAATGAAGTTATTTGGTAGTTTTCTAAATTATTATCTTGAGCGTATATGTTTATAGCGTAAGTGAAAATGATTAAAGTGATTATAAACTTGATATAAAAATGAATTTTATTTAACTTCATACTTCCTCTTCATTTATTTTTCTTTGTAACATTGTTCTTAGTTTGTTTACTGCTGATGAATGTATTTGTGAGATTCTTGATTCGGATACTTCTAAGACTTTACCTATTTCTTTTAAGTTTAAATTTTCATAGTAATAAAGTGAAATAACTAAGCGTTCTTTTTCAGGCAATTTTTGTATTGATGAAATTAGTTTTTGCTTTAGTATTTCCTTTTTTTCTTCGTATTCAATATTGTCATTATCCGGTAGGATTTCTGAATAATTTAAAGAATCATCGCCTTTACTTGTGGTAAAATTGCTATCTAAGGATTGAATATAAAGTGGTCCTAAGTTGTCAGTAAGATTATAATATTCTTCGATTGATAGGTCGAGTTCTTCAGCTATCTCATCGTCAGATGGTAATCTGTGTAATTCTGAAAATAACTTATGAATAGTAGCATCTAACATTTTTGCTTTTTTTCTTACGGAGCGAGGAACCCAATCGAAACGTCTGATTTCGTCAATTATTGAGCCTTTAATTCTAAGACCGGCGTATGACTTAAACTCAATATTTTTATCGGGATTGAATCTTTCTATTGCTTCTAATAGTCCAATGATTCCGGCAGAATATAAGTCATCCTTATCTAAGCCCGGTGAAGAAAAAGAAACTAATTTGTTTGCTATATAGTGAACCAAATTTAAATATTTAATGACGATTTTTTCTTGTAATTCTGATCGTCCGGTTCTTTTATACAGTTCCCAGAGTTTTTTTTCTTCTGAGTTCATTCAACCTCCAATAATAATCTAAAAATTGATAGCATTCATTGATAGAAGTAATTATGTAAAAATAAAGCTTAATTGTCAAGTAGAAAATTTAATTTAATAAAAAGTATTTTTGTGATTAGTTATCTTTGAAGATCATTTTAGATATAAAGTTTTTTTTTATATTGATTGCTGAGTAAGGACACATTTCGTGACAACATAAGCAATTAATACATTTATCTTTATTAAGAACTATTTTATCTTTGTCTTTTGATAGCTTAAGTGCTTGAACCGGACAACTTTTTACACAAACCTCACATAATTTACAAGAAGGAAGAAAGTTAGGATAAAATGTAAAGTATTTTTTAAATAGTTTTTTAAAAATTTTAGGTATATGATTAAGAAATTTATTCCTAAAGTTTACAGCTTTTATGTTAACATTTGGTATCACATAATCTTGCCATTCTTTGTCAATTGATATAGCTCCGGAAATCTTATCTTCATTGATATCTATTTCATCGATTGTTAAAGCGTTTTGTAAATAGGCTAAATTTTTTATTTCAAAGCCCATCATCTTACTTGCAATGTAGTCTAAGGAAGATGCTTTTTGAGATACCATTAACAATTCAAATGGTGCCGGTTTGCCTGCTGAAGGTCCTTCGCCATCCATACCAATTATACCATCCATAATGTTTAATATGATTTTGTTATGAATTATATTATATAGTTCTGATAATACATCAGTAAATTGATTAGGGCTTGGAAACATTTTGTGGAGTTCTGATTTATATAAGCCGGGAATTGTTCCATATAGATTTTTTACTGCACCGGTATATAACATCATACTATGGGTTTTCATTTTAGGTAGATTAATTATTCCATCACAATCAATTACGCTTTTGTCGATAATAAATTTTATTGCTTGATTGTTTGATGAAATACTATTGATTTCTACAATACCTGATTTTCCAAACTCTATTAATTCTACATTATATTTTTTACAAATATCTGTATAACCTAATATATTCCATATTTGTTTGGCTTTAATAATTCCACCGGGGCTATCTCCTACAACTATATCTTTATTAAAATCTTTTAAAATCCTGATTACTGCTTCTAGAATTATCGGGTGAGTAGTAACTGCTTTATCCGGATGATGAGCACCAAGCATATTTGGTTTGATAATTATCTTATGCTTATCTGATAACAATAAATCTATATTGAGCTGTTCAAAAAATAACCTCAAAGTTTTTTCAATTTCGGCAAGATTGTAACTTTTTTGTTTAGAAATATATATATGATTTTTCATTTAGATATCAAATTCAAAAGGTTTTGTATATGCTTTTTTATCAGTAATTATTGCTGTGATAAGTTCATTTGGAGTAACATCAAAGGCCGGATTAAATGTTTTTGATTCTTCCGGGGCAATAAATTGGTCTTTAATTTTGATAATTTCGTTTGGGTTCCTTTCTTCAATAATCATTTCTTT
>JALNXV010000167.1 GCA_023230175.1 Candidatus Cloacimonadota bacterium | reverse complement strand
CGCCATATATTTAAGCGTCCCTTTTATCTGGCGGAGAGAGAGGGATTCGAACCCTCGGAACCTTTAACAGTTCACACGATTTCCAGAGTTGCAATCATCATTTCAAGTATTACTTTGATTGATGTTATGTGTTATAGATTACGTTGTATCAGCGTGTTTATGTTATATGATAATAGATGGTATCAGTGAATAATATACCCTATGTTTGCAATATGTTAGCAAATAGACATGTACCATAGAGACTCATTTGACATCGTTAATGAAATCATCAAGCAAACACATCCAACTATCATCATTAATAGTTAAATTAAACATTTTTAATATCTTGTTCTTAAGCTCTTGTATACCAGCTTTACAATTAATAGAAGCATCTAATTTTATACCTATCTTGTTAGTGTCAACAGCGCAGTCATGATACTTCGAATTACGAAAATTAAAGTCAGGAGTATAAATATTCGTATAATCACTGCAAACAAGCCAAGCTGCTCCCATTTCATTTAAACAGGCAGGCTTTTTAATATACGTATTTGACCATAGAAAAATCATAAAAACATTATCGTTAATCACACTGCGTAAATATTCATATATATTATTGTCAAGTGGAATTTTATGTAAAGGATGAGAAGTATATATCAATTGTGAATTATCAATACCTAATCCAGTTATCAGCTTTTGCAGAGCATCTCCATATTTCTTATCATCTGAGCTATGACTTAAAAATATTTTAGGTTTATGTGCAACTTGATTTTCATCTTTCTGATAATTTTCACCAAGTTCATAAGTGGCCATACTTCTAACAAATGTATTAATTACGGTTTGATTATTGTAATGATCCATTTTGTTATAGCATAATTCATTATTACGTATTGAATCAATGTTATACAAGTACCAAATTGATATTTCATTTAGGCAATAATTTATTACTTCAATGTCATTATCATCTAGTGCCTTTTCTAATTTGATAACATGATTCAAAACACTACCATTTGTATATGATTTTATCAATGAATAAATACCATCATATTCCAATTTTAGTCTTTTTAGTTCATCCATTTGATTTCCTCTACGCTTACAAACTGCAATTTAATAAAATGCATCTCTTTAGTAGTCCTACTCACCTTCTATATCATCTTAACCTTATCAATACTATAAGTCTCAGTTTGGATCCTTTACCAACAATATTTATAATATCACTCACACTATTGTAGCCAATATTCTTTTACAAATACTGCTACACAAATCTTCAGCAGTCTCCCATAAAATAAAATTATAGTGATTAATGTCAAAATGAAGCTCCTTAAGCTCGCTTCTTTTACATGTCCATATGACCGGAAGTCCTAGCCCATATGCAAATCCTGCTTCAAAATAAACACCTCCTCTTTGCCCAGTAAAATCTGCAATCAAAAATTTGCTTCTACGAATTTCAGAGATAATTTCATCGCATATATTATTATTGTGCTCTTTTTTAAAGATAATAATAGCATCATAATTTGTTTCGCTCATTATTAGTGGTTTAATTTTATTGAAAATTTCTATCATTTCCTCACTAAACATCATTGCCACAAAGCATTGATTACTAATTACGCTTCTACCTTTGAGGTCTTCTGCTTTTAAAAACCCATTTACGGTTAGTGAATATGAACATTCACCAAACGTACTATGATTTTTCAAATATTCTATATCACATAACGCTTGAAGCATCTGCAGATACTCTTTTTCATTTTTACTATAGCATATTGCATAATGTGAAGTATTGATTATAATTTTTTCTGAAAAGTATGTAGTAGCATTAAAAATATATACTAAAATCAAATTCATTTTTTCTAATAAGCTTTTAGATAATAGTGCCTGGGAAAACAAATCATCAATATTTTTATGGTCTATTATTACAAATTCTTCTCCCCTATTATTAATCTCCCTAAGATATCCGGAAATCAAATATAAATTATCAATATTCTTATTATAAGTGTCTTCATTCATTATATCTTCAAATAACTCTTCGCTTATTGCATATTCCCCACAATTCATGCATTTGCACTTTTTAAGAGAGTTACTATAATCATCCGAAATGAAAATATCATTATTGCAGAAAAAACATTTTTTACTAGTCGGTAACATTTTATATTCCTTTCATGCTCTACTACTCATACTCATTTATAACCCTAAATCTCATTTGATTGAATACGCTAAATACTTGAAGCTATTACTGAATTATTAAGATTTTTTCTTTCAATTTATCACGATTCCAGAGGATAACGTCATTGGAGTATGCTAACTCTTTTGCTGAATTAGTGAAGTAATTGTTTGTCACAACTAAAACTTTATCTAACTTATAATAATTTTTCCCTGCTACTGCTTCTTGAATTGCAGAATTACCTACAGAACAAGAATAACATTTAGCCTGAATACCCATTCTAGTTCCATTTTTTTCGGCAATAACATCAATACCTTGGTCACCTGAATGTTTTGTAACAAGAGTAGAATACTGCATTTTAGAAAACAAAAGCGAAATGAATAGTTCAAATTCTGTTCCGTTCATAACATCAATATCGTCAATAGATACTATTTTTTTAGCATCTATGCTATTTGGCTTCTTAAGCAATCTATTCTTAAGCTGCTTGGCATTATATTTTTTTTCTGCGACTACATATATTTCTAAAAATTCATTGTAGCACTTGATGAAATTATGATTATTCTTAAATTTATTATTCTTCATTAGAAAATAAACAAATGTAGCTGCAGTCTCAATATTATCATGCTCAATTGTATCAATATCAAAAAATCTATCAACTGCGTCCTCTATACTGATAAATAATATATCAGCAAAAGAGCTTGAATGGTTTTCCACCCATATTGAAATCGCATTTTCTTTACTGATTTCTTGAAGCATTAAATAAACGAAATATGTTGATTTAACTGAATCAACTCCAATGATTTCCTTCATTAAATCAACGAGATTTTTAAAATCATTATTATAGTAAGGTTTTATTGTATCTTCATTATCGGTTAAAATACTTTCATACGACTTGTTACCTATTTTGTTAGTTACAATTTTTGAATAGGTTGCTCTATCAATTTCATCTGATAATAAAAAAGGCATATACCCCGAGTTACTGTAATCGTTGACAATGCAGGCTTCAACTTGAATAACAAAAATAGTATTTAAGAAAATATACCTTGGTATGGCGTCATAAAAATTGTTAAGCATCAAAATCACATCATCATTTGTTCTGTATTTGTTTACCAGCTCAACAATTTCATTTGCCAGCTTATCACATTCCATAATATCAACCGAGTTAATTCTATTATTGTAATTAACTATTTCTAAATATGAATCATAAGCACAATGAATTATCGCACTACCAAGTTCAATTACGATAAGTCCATCTTCAACTCTAATCAACCTATATGAAAACTTATCAGATGTGACTCTTATATGCTTGTATGATTGCATATACTCAGTAAAAGAATCTATTAGACATGTCTTTCCAAAAAGACTCAATTCTGCATTAAATAATCTGTTATCGTCATCATCATAATAGTATATTTGTCCAATCTCAACACGTTGTAATTTAAAATCAGAGTTGTTTTTTTTCTCAAAATCATCCATTCTCTTCACCCACATTTATATAATTGTTTAGATCATATAGAGTTATTTTGGTTGAAATTATGCTAAGTATTAATAACGCTTAATAATACAAAGATTTATGTAAAAATATCAGTAATAATCCTTTTTACCTTTCCTAATATCTTAACTTCATCAATTCTGTAAGTTTCAGTTTGAATTTTTTGATTATAGGCCATCAATGTTATCTTTTCTCTTGAAGAATCCGGAAACATGCATTTTCTGCATATTGGTTTCTTTGATCCTTTAACAACTACAAGCAGTATATCACCATCTTTGTAATCATTCAATGGCAATGCCAATGGATTTACTTTACTTCCGGATCTAATTATCGGAAACATAGAATCATCTTCAATAATGAACCCTTCCGGTTCTTTTAGCTCAATAAATGTTTTAGACATATCATCTGTGATGCTCATATTAACATTAATGCTGTCAGCTGCTTTTTCGAAGTCAACGCCACTGGTTAAGGTTTTTGATTGAAGAATCAAATCTGAAATTGGTAGCTCTTTCATTCTTTCAGCTAACATCTTCATATCACTTTTTGTAATCTGATTTGAAAAAAGAATCAGTAATGATTGAATTAGTATCTCTCGATATTCATCAAGAAATTCTTTAAACTCCTTAGGGGCTTTATCAATGTACCCTTCAATTACAAGTGACTCTTCATACTCAGCTTCACAAGCCTTAGCAAGTGCTCTTGATACTTCATCTGAAGGAATTTTATTGTTATCCGGGTTCCTGAGCATGCTGATATAAGAAGCTGTAATGTTAACACCATGCTCTTTACACCTGGCAACAATTTCCTTTACTGATAATTTGCTTGATTCTATCAGATTATTCAACAATTTTGCGTATGGCATATCAAAACCTCATTTCTTGTTGATATCCACCATAGTATAACAAAATAATTATTTAAGCAAGCGTGTTGACAAACTATTTAGTGTGCTATATATTATAACTAAATAGTTATTTGATATTTGAATTAACTGATTTGTTGCAGTTGCGGTTTGCCGGAAGCTGCGAATTCTCGTAATTCGAGAAAGCAGTCCGGCATCAGTAATGCATAACAACTGATCGAGCGAGGAAGTAAGCGTGACAGCGCGGTGCCTTAATACATACGGAAGAGGCTCGTTGTCAATGTGAGGCTTCGAAATTCCGCAGGAATTTTGGAGTACATTTACAATGAGAAGGCTCCGTATGTTAGGCTCTCCGCGCAAGGCACCAGATGACGAGCGAAGTCAGACCTGCAACCTTACTAATAGAGCAGGTCGCAACACAAGAAAGGAGTAAAAATAATGCTAATACCAATGATTGATTATTTATCTTTTGGCGTAAAACCATCTGATTATCATGATGTTATTACTCTGTTGTCCGAAAATTTGACAGCATGTAAAGAAATAGCCAAGAAAAATATGATCAACAAATCTTCAGAAAAAGCTACTATAAATATGAACAGCATTCTATTTGAAGTGTTGCCAAATGGAGCTAACGGATACGCATTCATACTACACAATGCAGAATACCAAATAAAGCTAATGCAATACCAGTCAACTAACAGTAATTTTTTCCCTATGAAAGTATATATAAAATCAGAAGCTCTATGGTCAATGAGTCCGCATACAGCATATCAGAATATATGCAGTTGGATTGAAGAACTATTCGGAAAAATAATCACAACAAAAATAAGCCGATCTGATCTGTGCTGTCATACTGATCTGATTGATTTCAATTATGAAAACAAGAACGCTTTTAAAGGAAGTTATCGAAAACTAAGTATATTTGAAAATAACAGGTCGATATCCGGTATAAACTTCGGTGTCAGAGATTCCTTGATATATTGCAGAATATACGACAAACAACTTGAGGTTAAAGAGCAAAAGAAAAAAATATGGTTTTTTGAAATTTGGAATAATTATGGATGGAACAATAAATTCGTCTGGAATATCGAGTATGAGCTAAAAAGAGATTTCTTCTCAGAGTATGACATTGATACTGTTGAAGATTTTTTCTCCAGAGTAAAAAACATATGGCACTACTGCACTACCGAATGGTTAGTGCTGACCAATAATGACAGATCTCGAATAGAAAACAGCACTATAAATGATGAGTGGCTGAAGATATCTGAATCATTCAATGACTTCGCTAACAAGTCGTTGATTAAGAGAAGCAGGCAAATACAGACTGAGGCTGAGGCTATTCTTCCTTCGGTTGTTGGATATCTGACTTCATATGCTGCAAGAATAAACACCGATGATATAAATACAGCTGCAGCAGACATTTTAGAAAATGGCAGAAATTATCTCAGCAAGAAGAGTTCAGATTTTGCGAAGGTAATTAATGAGAAAATTGATTTACTAACATCAGAGAAGGGAGGTGAAAACTTTGGAAAAACTGACATTTACAGTAAAGGAGGTAGCAACGATTCTGAATCTGGGAATAACTACGACTTATGAACTCATAAGATGCAATACGATACCAAATATCAAGATCGGTAAAAGAATCATAGTCCCAAAAGAAAGTCTGTTGAAATGGCTTAACAGAGAAACAGCAGGAGAAAAATCATGAAGGGTAGCATTATTAAAAGAGGTAAAACATATAGCATAGTTTATGATGTCGGAAGAGCTCTGAACGGCAAGCGTCAGCAGAAATGGGAAAGTGGATTCATTACGAAAAGAGAAGCACAAGAAACCTTAAATGACAGGCTTCACGAAATAAAGAACAATGATTATATTCCTAATTCAAAGCTGACTCTTGCCGAGTATCTCAATGATTGGTTTACGCAGTATGTGGAAAAAAACCTTGCTATAAATACAGTCTGCGGATATAGGAATAATGTATACAAACATATAGTTCCGGGAATAGGCAATATTCAACTAACAATGCTGAATCCGATTCAGATACAGAAGTTTTACAACAAAAAGCTAACTGATGGATTATCACCAACTAGTGTTATCTACATTCACAGAGTACTTCGCAAAGCTCTGGAGCAGGCTTATAAAATGAGGATAATAAGCAAGAACGTTGCTGATCTTGTTGACTTACCAAGGAAGGTAAAATATAAGTCACAGTCATTAACCGAAGAGCAGGCAAAAGAACTACTTGAAGTAGCAAAAGATTCAGAGATATTTATACCCATATTATTAGGCATTACTCTCGGCTTGCGCCGGGGTGAAGTGTTAGCACTAAGATGGAAAGATATTGATTTTGAAAGCAAGACCATTTCTGTCAGCAGGACAGCGGTCAAATTAAAAGGTGAAGTTATATATACAAATCCTAAAACTGAAGACAGTAACAGAATTATCAAAGCTCCGGAGAAACTGACGGAAATCTTAGAAAATGAAAAAAACAAGCAAGAAATTACTAAAGGTGATTTTGATAATATTGTCTGTTGCAGAAACAAAACACCTATATCGCAAGACACGCTTAACAAACAATTCAAAGTACTACTAAAAAAGAATAATCTGCCGGATATAAGATTTCATGATCTTCGGCATACAAATGCAACTCTGATGCTTAAGAACAATATACCTGCAAAAATCGCTTCACAGAGATTAGGCCATTCAAGCATTGGCATCACTATGGATTTATATTCTCATGTATTCGTTGAGATGCAAAATGAAGCTGCTGATGTTATTAACGATTTATTCAACAATAAAGCTGACCAGTAATAATTACACTTGTGATAATACAAAGTTTAATACTATAATAGAACTGTTGATCAATATTCAGGAGTTTTTAAGAGGTGCAATATTATGATTTTACATTTACTAGAAGATATCAAAGAGGTATTGAATAAAATTATTGATGAATCTGATTTACCGTCAGAACTTAAGTTCAATAACTCAAACGTGCTTATCCTTAAGCAAAATGAAAAATCAATAACATTATATTTTGTTGATAAAATCATATTTAACATTAATTTTAAGCCTAAGAAAATTGTGTTTGAATTCCGACCAGAATACGCTAACATATATAAAATACAACAAAAACGGATTTATTATGC
>JALNXV010000166.1 GCA_023230175.1 Candidatus Cloacimonadota bacterium | reverse complement strand
AATATGCCCTAATTTTGTTGATAATTATGTTAAAGATATTATTTTGGTTAAAAAGGGTGGATACTTAAAATGGTTATCGCCCAGTACGATTTCGAACATTTGCTTGACAGAAATCAATACTTTATTCATTTTGAATAAAGGAGGCTAAATGTATTTAGACATTTCAGTTTTAGCTATAGATGATGATGAAGATATCTTATTTGCTTTAAAAATGTTTTTATCCGGACAAGTTAAAAAGATAACAACAGAAACAAATCCGGAAAATATCATTAAGTTATTAACTAACAATGAATATGACTTAGTTCTTCTTGATATGAACTTTACTAAAGACACAATCAGCGGTTCAGAAGGTTTCACTTATTTAAGTAGGATAAAAACCAATTTTCCGGACATAGTAGTTATTTTTTTAACAGCGTATGGAGATGTAGAAAAAGCTGTAAAGGCATTAAAAGAAGGTGCAAGTGATTTTGTCTTAAAGCCTTGGCAAAACGAAAAACTACTTGCAACTATGAATTCTGCCACAGAATTTTTAAAATCAAAAAAAGAAAATAAACTCCTTAAAAACAAACAACAATCCATTTTAGAATCTACCAACAAAAGCTATCAACAAATTATTGGTACCTCAAAAAAAATGAAAGAAATCTTTTCAATTATAGAATGTGTTGCTCCAACAGATGCAAACATTTTAATAACCGGTGAAAACGGAACAGGCAAAGAATTAGTTGCTAAAGCAATTCATAATAAATCAAAATACTACAATGATTTATTCTTAGCTGTAGACTTAGGCTCAATCCCGGAATCATTATTTGAATCAGAGTTATTCGGTCATACTAAAGGTGCTTTTACTGATGCTAAGGTCAACAGAATAGGAAAATTTGAAGCAGCTAAAGACGGTACTCTATTTTTAGATGAAATCGGAAATTTAAGTTTATCTCAACAATCTAAGTTATTGACTGCAATTGAAAAAAGATATATAACTCCAATTGGATCAAACAAAAAAACACCAATTAATGTACGATTAATTTGTGCTACAAATAACAATTTAAATGAATTAATTATAAATAATATGTTCAGACAAGATTTGCTGTATCGTATTAATACAGTAGAAATTCACCTACCTCCCTTAAGAGAAAGAACAGAAGACATACCATTAATAGCCGAACATTACTTAAAAATATTTAAAAAAAAATATAAAAAAGAAAACCTGTCTTTATCTACGGACGCTATTACATTTTTACAAAAATACAAATGGTTCGGCAATGTTAGAGAACTTCGGCATGCTTTAGAAAGAGCAGTCATTTTAACAAAAAACCAAAATCTTTCTATTTCAGATTTTACCTTCTTAACTAATGATTCATTCCATCAAAACAAAATAGATAAGTTAAACACAAACATAGAAATTAAAGACATAAATTCTTTAGAATCTATTGAAAAAGATTTAATCATTAATACCTTGAAAAAATTTAACGGAAATATCTCAAATACTGCTAAAGAGCTCGGATTAACCCGACCTGCACTATATAGAAGAATTAAAAAATATGATATTTAAAAATTATAAATTACAACTTTCAATTAATATTGCTCTTATCTTGTTATGCGAATTAGTATTGGTCATTGTCATCGAAAAAAAACTCGTTTTTTTTAGTATTTTCCTTATATTTCTAACTCTATATTTAGTATTTAAATTATTCAATTTTTTTGATAAAACAAACCAAAAAATCGCTTCATTGATTAATTCTGTCCATTACAAAGACGCACAACAAAATATTATCCCTGATGAAACAATAAAAAGCATTATGCAGATAAATCAAGCATTTGAAAATCTAAACCAAACAATACAACATCTCAAATTAGAAAAAGAAAAACAAACCTATTACCTAAAATATATAATTCAACAAATTAAAGTAGGAATCTTGATTTACGATACTCAATCTGACGGCAAGATTGAATATCTAAATGAATATGCTTGCCAAATCCTACAAGTTAAAACTATTTCAAACATCATTGATCTACAAGAAAAAAACTCATCCTTTTATGAAATCCTTCAAAACTTAAAAGAATCAAAAAAAGGTTTTTTCAAAACCATTGATACTCAAAAACATTACTCAGTCCAATTATCAAAATTAATATTTAAAAATAAAAGTCTCAATTTTATAATAATGCATGATATTAAATCCGAAATGGACGAACAAGAAGTTGAATCTTGGACTAAATTAATCCGTATTCTTACTCATGAGATTATGAATTCATTATCACCAATAACATCATTAAGTTCAACTATTTATGCTTTAGTTTCTAATGAATATGAACCATCAGCAGAAACTATTAATAACCTAAAACTCGCAGCTCAAACGATTTCAAAAAGAAGTACCGGATTAATGACTTTTGTCGACTCATTTAGAAATTTAATCAAAATACCCGAACCTAACATCGTAGAAATAAATATTTGCAAATTATTTGCTCGTATCAAGAAACTATATTCAGAAAAAATTCTACATAATAGTATTAATATAAATTTTTATTGTCAGTATGAAAATATCTCAGTTAATACTGATGAAAATTTATTAGAACAGTGTATAATCAATTTAATCAACAATGCCATTGATGCAGTAAAAGACAGCAAGATAAAAAACATTGATATTTCTGCTCAAATAACTATTGACAATACTCAAATAAAAGTTTCTGATACAGGGTCCGGCATAAGTCAAGATAATTTAGAAAAAATCTTTATCCCGTTTTTCACTACTAAGACCTCAGGAAATGGTATTGGATTGAGCCTTGTTAAACAAATTTTACTTAAATTAAAAGCAGATATTAAGATAAATTCTGAGTTAGAAAAAGGTACTAACTTTTTTATTATCATACCAAATCCATAAATCACCAAGATATCCAAAATCAAAAATTTATTAATTAAAAAAAACAAAAAACTTCTTGCTAAAATTAAGCTCTTTTTTTATTCGTCATTTAGATGAAAATATCTAATAATTATTTGGAGTTAAATTATGAAATATTATAACAATGATATGGATTGTAAACCCGGTTGTGATTGTGGTGAAGATCATGATGAAATAATGACTCTTACTTTAGAGTTAGAAGACGGGACTACTGAAGAATGTGAAATTTTGAAAGTGCTTGACTTTGAAGGAAAAACTTACATTGCTTTATTACCTTTTGAAAAAGATGAATATTTAGTGTACGGCTGTGTTGAACATGGCGAAGAAATTGAATTACTAAACATCGAAGACGAAAAAGAATTTGAAAAAGTTGTTGATGCTTTTGAAGAATACTTTGACAATAATAATTTCTTTGATGAATTTGATGATGAAGATGAAGACGAAAAATAAAACTTTTATGTAATCTAAGACCGACAAATGTCGGTCTTTTTTTTAACCCAACAGGAGAAAATATGCTTGAAGAAAAAATAATTAAATATATTAAAGAAGCCGGAGATATATTTTCTATTGCCTTCGATAAAAGTAAAATAGTTAAAACTAAAAGCAATTCCTTTGACTTAGTCACTGAAACAGATAAAAAAATTGAACTTTTTCTTAAACAAAAATTATCTCAGTTAATTCCTGAAAGTCAATTTCTATCTGAAGAAACAGATTCTGCATTTAAAAAATCCAAATATGTATGGATAATTGACCCTATTGACGGAACAACTAATTTTGTGCATAAATTCCCTTTTGCTTGCATATCAGTTGCATTACAAGTTGATAATGAACTAAAATACGGAATAGTTTATAATCCCATTTTAAATGAATTCTTTTTTGCTTCTAAAAATCAAGGAGCGTATCTAAATGAAAGCAAAATTACAGTAAATACCGAAACTGATTTTAGTAAAACTTTACTTGCAACCGGATTTGCTTATAATTTTAACTCAGCTAAAGAAAACAATATCAGATTTTTTGAAAACATATTACCACAAGTTCATGGTATTAGAAGACCGGGAAGTGCAGCATTAGACTTGGCTTATGTGGCTAAGGGTGTTTATGATGGCTTTTGGGAATGGTTTTTAAATCCATGGGATGTATGTGCCGGAATATTATTAATTACTGAAGCCGGGGGAATTGTCTCAAATATTGAAAAAAACGAATGGAGATTTGAGGACAAATTAATTATTGCAGGCTCAAAAAACATCCAACCAATCCTACTTAAAACTATTCAAAACATCTTATGATAAAAAAGTATAATTTACTTGAACCATTAAATACTAATAATCTTTTCTCATTTTACTTAATCTTATCTGAGTTAAAATCTTTATTCAGACAAGGATGGTTGCAAGCAAAAATATCTAAAGACATCTGTGAAACTGTAGCTGAACATAGTTTTAGTATGACAATGCTTGCTATATATCTTTTAAATGAATTCCCGGAACTTGATAACCAAAAGGTAATCAAAATGTGCTTAATTCATGACCTTGCTGAAGCTATAATAGGCGATATAACTCCAAATGACACAACTAACCAAAAAGATAAATTTAGTCTTGAAAAACAAGCAATATCAAAGATATTCACTCATTTTCATAACGGAGATTATTGGATTGAACTTTGGAATGAATTTGAAAGCCGTCAATCAAATGAAAGTATCTTTGTCAAAGATATTGATAAACTCGATATGCTTCTGCAATCTCTTATCTATGAAAAAATAAGCACTGAAGACTTGTCCGTGTTTAAACAATCTGCATTAAATAGTTTTAACTTAGATAAAATCAAAAAGCACGCCTTAGATATTATTAAACAAGCTTCTCAAAACTGTTGATTAATATCAAACATTGTTCTACAAGCTTCCGAAGACTATCTCAAAATAGGAAAAAAGTTTCAAATAGGGTAACTTGACGGCTCGTTATGTCTATCATTCTGAACGAAGTGAATAATCTCAACTTATTGATTTATAGTATTTTAAATAAATCGAGGAGATCCTTCACTAACGTTCAGGATGACAAATTATCTTCGAAAATTTGTTTACCCTTATGAACATTCAACAATCTCCCATATCCTTTTACGGAATATTATATTTATCAAGTATCTTTTGTAATTCACCATTATTTTTTATCTTTTCATACCCTTCATCAAAAATCTTAATCAATTCCGGTCGAGTAGGTGTAAAAGCCACATAAACCTTATACGAATCATTAAAAACACCGGCTTTTTTGACTAAGTGTTTTTTATTCATTTTATTTAATTTCCAATTCATAACAATCTCATCTTCTAAGGTTACAGTTATACGGCTATGTATCAGTTTTAAGATGTTACGCTCAAGGGCATTGTCGCCGGTAATTACTTGGACACTTATGGTATTCTTATTAAGTGCTATATACTCATCTAAAGGTCCGTCATCATATTCATAATTTTGAATTACGCCCAAAAACTTCTCCTTTAATGAAGCAACACCTTGATATTTCCAATCATCATCATTTAATACATAAAAATAAGTTTGACCAATACTTAAATGATTTTTGGGTATTAGTAAATTATTAGATTTTGCTTCATTTTCGTAAAGACCGAATGTACCATGAGCGGTACCCTCTTGAACATTTCTTAATGCTCGTGAAAAAGGCACTAACTTATATTCAAAAGTAAAACCGGCATCTTCAAAAATCCTCTTAGTTATCTCAACCTGAAACCCCGGCTCATCACTATTAGGAACTGCATTATAAGGTTCCCAATAATCACACTCAAACCTTAAAGTTTCAGCACAAACATAACTCATAATTAAAATCATTAAAACTAAAAAATATATTCTTTTCATAATATTTAAAAATTAAAGCATAATATAAGCCAAAAAAGAACAGATAACTATCTGTTCTTTTTTAAAACTATATTAAATACTACTCAACACCATACTTATCTAAAATCTTTTTAAGTTCACCACTCTTTTCTAACTTTTCATATCCTTTATCAAAAATCTCAACAAGTTCCGGTCGAGTAGGAGTAAAAGCAACATATAAATTATATGCTTCATCTAACATACCGGCTTTTTTAAATTTACCGGTTAATCCCATCTTTTTTAATTGCCAATTCATTACTGATTCATCTTCTAAAGTAACTGTTATACGACCGGCAAGTAATTTCTTAATATTAGTTTCTAAACCATTATCTCCGGCCATTGCTTGAACTTTTAAAGTATTTTTATTTTCTTCAATATATTCATCAACATCACTCTCATCATAACCATAATCTTGAATTACACCTAACATCTGATTTTCAAGAGAAGAAAGTCCATCATATCCCCAATTACTCTCTTGTAATACATAGAAATATGTCTTACCAACACCTAAATTATTTTTGGGTAATAATAAATTATTTGCTTCTGCTTCAGCATCATATAAACCAAAAGTTCCATGAGCTGCTCCGGATGCAACATTTTGTAAAGCTCTCGTAAAAGGAATTAATACATATTCAACTTCATATCCGGCATCTTCAAATATCTTTTTTGTTACTTCAACTTGAAATCCGGGTTCATCACTATCAGGTGTAGCATTAAATGGTGCCCAATAATCACACTCAAATCTTAATGTTTCAGATAATAAAAAACTTGTGATTAAAAGCATTATTATCAATAAAATATTTTTTCTCATACATACTCCTATATTTTTAATATAAAAGATAATATCGAAAAGTAAAAAAACAAATTATTATTTATTTTATCTATTTTTAAAGCTATTAAATAATGTTGTTATACTAACTTTATTGATTGCATTTTAGTCTGTTATGCAAGCATCCCTGCTTGCACTTTAATCTGTTATGCGAGCATCCCTGCTTGCACTCAAAACCTTAAGCAATAGGTATTCAATATTTTATGAAACTACAAGCTGGAAGCTTGTAGAACATTGATTTAAATTCTTAGCCTCGGGTTTTTTACCCCGTGGATTAAGATTAACGCCCATATAATTTTATCCACTTTAGTTGGAGATATAAACCTTTTGCCACTAAAGTAGTAAAGAGGAGATTCTTCACTTTGTTTAGGATGACACCGTTTTGTCATCCTCGACTCACATTCACTGCGTTCATTGCAAGTCAAGTCCAAAGCCGAACTTGACTTGCAGTGAGCGAAACGAGTGTGATTCGAGCCGGCGAAAATGTTGTGCAAGCATCTTACTTGCACCTATCTTTACTTTTTATAATAATCAAACTTATATTTAGAAAAAAATGCTATGAACAAATAGAAAAGTACTTAATAATTTAAATTAAATCTATCAAATAAAAAGAACTTATAAAATATATTTGCTTTATGTTTTTAATTATAATTGTAAAATAAATATGATAAATATGTCTAAACTACTGATAAACAATTAGTTATAGTTTTGAAAAATGATTATACATAACAGCATAGCTACAGGAGACCTACAGGAAATCGCATCTCCTGTAGGTCTCCTGTAGCTATGCTATATATTTCAAGTAGTTAACAGGTATAAAACCATAATATTATAACTTTACAAAACAAAGATAAACATCAACAAAGCACTATTTAATTTATATATATTAATTTATAAACATAAATATACAAAATAAGTAATTCTTATCTTGCTTTTTACAAGATTGATAATCATAAAAAATAGATTAATATTCTTGTCGTTAAGAAAGTTTTAGTGCAAGCAAGGATGCTCGCACAACAAATAACACGTACAAAAAAGATGCTTGCA
>JALNXV010000165.1 GCA_023230175.1 Candidatus Cloacimonadota bacterium | reverse complement strand
TTTCTGTTTACTCATTTGTCCTCCTTTAAAAAATGTGGATAAGTTTGTTTAGAAATTATCCACTATCCACGCCTTTTTTAGCAACAGAGTGTTTTGCATTAGTCGTGGGGTGGATAGTGTTCATTTCAGATAATTTCAAAACTTATCCATCATTTTGACTCCTATTTTTTGTTTGATATTCATAAAGGATTTATTGGATTTATCCTTCATAATAGTGTCAAATTATTCAGGACTAGACACTTTGAAACATGAATATGGTTTCAAAAAAACATTTAAAAACCTTGAAGAAGTAAAGCAAGAATTACATCTTTTTGTTAAAAACTATAACAATATTCGTATTTATGAATCATTAAAATATTTAACTCCCAAAGAAACATATGATGCAGAGAAAAAGGCTGCTTGATGAGCGTATGAGAGAAATAAATATCTTGCTGATAAACATGTTCCAAAGGATAAAGTTATCCACTATCCACATAAAAAAATGGAGATATTACACAGATCTCCACAGTAGTAATGTGGATAGTGTTCATACAGATAAATTTAAATGCTTATCTATGAGATATAACATCAGAAATATATATCAAAATATTAAAAAAAGCTATCCACTATTTTAGCACGCATACCCCGAATTTTTTAAAAATCATTATTGCTATTGATTGAAAATATAGCAATTACTGCAATTTACAGTCTAAAGTTAAGGATTTTCAATTTTTCTCTAAAGACCACTTTGGGTGTGAAAAATAAAAAATCTTCCTTCTTTAGCGTTTAAACAGATTTGGTTTGAGTAATTTTTCAGTTTAAGACCTATTCAAAAAGTAAGACATCAAAATACACAGAATTAATTCTTAATTTATTAGGTAGTTTTCATCAGAGTAAAACAATAAAAAGTTCATAATTGAGTAAAGCTTTTTGATTTCTATATGAGATCAACAAACTTAAGCAATGTACGCTAATGTTTTCAGATTTAGCCATTAACAAGCAAGAAAAATACTTAACAAATTTGAAGTATTATTAGCCTTTTTTTTATTTACAAATAGCGGTAATTTTTCCATATAAATTACTGAAAATTCAATAATTTAGCTTGACAAAAAATGACCTCATTTGTAATTTGTAATTAACAAAAAAAAAGAACAAAGAGGTCATCAAATGCAAGAAAAACAAATTGAAGATTTAGTGCAAGATAAATTTAATAATTATTTAAACGGTTACTCTCACATAGTCCCGGTTCCATATTTTAAGACTTTTAAAGAAACCTTAAAATCAATGGCAGTAGCAAATGTACCTATAGTAAGAAAGATAGCGCAATATATGCCTGGTGATGTGAGTGTAAAAAAGAAATCAGAAAGAATAACATATCATTTAGACAATAAAAAATCTTTCGATATACTAAATCAGGCAAATTTAATAAAGTGTTCAAGAAAGTTAAAAGAAAATGATATCATAAACTTTGATAATAGTGATATAGTAAAACCTAAAGCGAATAAAATGGAATTTCTGAATAAAGTAAGAGATGGTTCAACAAAGGAATTTGAAAAAGGGTATTATACAACTAATGTAATGAGTGTACAGTTAAATGGTAAAAAGTCACATGATGTATCATTAAGTCCTATGTATTCATTCACTTACTCAACAGAGGGTGAAATAGAATCAGCAAATGATAGAAATATTAATTTAATAAATGAAATAACATTAGCTTCTAACAATAAAGGTATTTTTAACTTTGATAGAGGTTATGATGACAAAAAGTTGATTTCTGCTTTAGTTGAAAATGAGAATGATTTTGTTATACGAGCTGCCGGGCAAAGAGATATAATTATTGATGGACAGAAAATGTCATTTTCTAATGCAAGTAAAAAGGTTAAACTCAAATATGAGTATAAGGATTTAATTAAAGGTAAAAAAGTTTATTTTGGAGTAAAGCAAGTTGAGATTATTACAGATCCTCATCCTCTGAAGAATCCAAATACTGTAAAGGTATGGTTTATAGTAGCTAAATTTGAGGGTAAAGGTGGATTTTTTCAGTTTTTTGCAAATTTTAAGAATAGTGACAAAATGGCAAGAAGCTTTTTAGGTGAAAAAGTTATTGAAGTATATGGCTTTAGGTGGAAAATTGAAGAGTATTTTAGACATGTTAAGCAAGAATATCAATGGGAAAAGATTCAACTCTTGAAATACCAAAGAATACAATCTCTTAATTTATGGTTGTTAATATTAGTCTGTTTTATATATTCTTGTAAAGATTTATTAGCTTTGGGACATAAAGATTATAATAATTTCCTGTTTGATACAAAAAAAGATATAACTATGACACAGAAATTTAGCTATTATAGGATTTCACATGTTATAAAACTAATTTTTCTGAAAATTAAGGGAAGAAAAAGAAAACCATATAAAAGAAAAGTTGAAAGTAAGAATCAAATGACCTTATTTGATTTAATTGAACAAGCTTGTTAAAAAAAACTCGGGGTATGCGTGAATATAATTATATCTTGACAAAATTCGATATAAGAAAAATAATGTTTATATAATAAAATATAAGGAGATTAAAAATTATGAAAATGAATCTATTTTTAATATTTATTAGTTTAATTATAAATATTAATTGTATCACTTATAATAGTGATTCTGAAGATGAAAAAGAAGCAAAAATGCAGTTAGCTGCTATAATCCAGTATTCAGCTCCATATAGATTTGGACAAAATCTTTCATTAGGAGATAAAGTTATTTATAATACAAATGATGAAAATATTGTACTTGAGGTAATCTCAAAAAACGATAGTCTATTTACAATAAAAGAGGAATTTTATGGCAATATTTTAATAATTACATATAATTATAAGAATAAAAATGTTACACAAATTGAAGGATATAAACCTAATGGAGATAATGTAAATTTGGAATTGTGCGATAACCTCATTTTAGAGGAAAAAATTCAAATGATAAAAAATAATATTAAATTTATAAATGAAATTAGAGGTGTAGAAAATATGAAATCAATGCATAATATAAATATTAAAAATCAAAATTTAAATTGCCAAAATTATGTAACAAAATTTAATGAGAATAAATTTAATTCTAAAGAAGAAATTGATGCTATAAACTCTGTTTATAATTTGTATATTAGTAATGATATACCAAAATTATATCCGAGTATAGATTTTTTATATTATTCACTATATACAGGCAATCCGCTAAAAGATAATTCTGGCGGATTAGTTAAAAGTGGAACTATGAATTTAATTAATTTTATTAAGAAGTAAAGGAGGTAACTATGAAGAATTTATTAATTATATTCAATATATTTGTTTTTATTAATCTATATTCTTTTAATACTCAATTTAATGAAATTAATCCACTCTCTATAGAATGGCAAAAAGCAGGTTATAAAAATAAAGAAGCTGATTTGCCTACTCCGGATACAACTATTACTGTACCTAATAATGTCAACATAGCTGATTTCATTAATAATTTTACTATTAATAATCCAGATATTTCCTTATCTTGGGATAATATTGTTCAATTAATTCTACCTGCTGGAACTTTTCAAATAACAAACCCTATAAATATACCAAGCCATATGATAATTAAAGGATATTCGGGATTTTTAAGAGACTCGGATACTTGGAATAGGACAATACTAGAATTTAATTTTAATAGTAACCACAACCAAAATTGTATAAATTTTATCAATAAAGAGAATTCAGGAGTAGAAGATATTTGGATAAAACGAGTTGATCAAGGATCAACATCAACTGGAGATAATTGTAATAACTTTTATATAGAGGAATCAAATGATTGTTGGATTTATGGTGTAGAAAGCGATAATCCGATCAAACATCATATTGTAATAACTAATAGTAGTAATATCCAAGTAACTGGATGTTATCTTCATGATACTCAATTTCATGGTGAGGGAGGTTTTGGTTATGGAGTAATTTGTGAAAATCTATCAAGATATTGTTTAATAGAGAATAATATTATTAGAAAATGTAGACATGGATTGTTAGTTCAAAATGGGGCTTATCAAAATGTTTTTGGGTACAACTATATAAGAGAGTCATATCAATCGAATGATAATTGGACAGGAACTATTTTCCCAAATGATTTTTCAGGAGATATTGTTTGTCATGGAGAACCGAGTTATGAATCAAATCCATCATCTAATTTAAGAGGACCTAAAGAAAATTTATTTGAAGGTAATATTTGTGATTGGATTTGGGTTGATTCATTTCATGGTCAAAATAAAAAATTTAATACATTTTTTAGAAATAAAGCAACAAATTATGGAATGTGTATATTTCCAAAACTTCCAGCAATTTTTGGATATTATTCTGAAAAACAACTAAAACAAATTACAGTTTATAATTTCTTTAAAAATAGTATTTGGGCTCCTGAAATATTATTTAGTCTCCATGATATTTTAAGTCCAAGATCCTTCTCTGGGCAACAACCCTTCGAAAAACACAATCTTGTAAAAAGGTTAGATTTTTGGGGTAGCTATTATACTAGGCCATGGACCGATGGCCAATACAATACAAGTTGTTCAATAAGCCAACAAGATGATTCATACTATTTAAGTCAAAGACCTGAGTGGATTCCTATATCCATTATTCCAAGTTTATGGCCGGTAGATCCATCTGAATCGAATATCTCACAGTTTAGGTGGAATAATGCCAATCGGATGACTATTTCAAGAGATAATAGTAATTATGCTACTGAAGATTCTTGGAGAGGAAATCTTACAATTGATGAAACTTATGCAAATGATAATGATACATCTGGATGGGAAACTTTTTTTCTATATCCATGGCAAGTACTTACAATAGAAGAAAATAGTAATATTACTTTTTCTCAAAATTGTAAAATTCGAATATACGGAAAATTACAAATCGGTAGTGGAACACATATCCATATTGACCCTGACGCAGATTTTGAAGTGTATGGAATAATAAAAGCACATAATGTAACATTTACTGGCAAGCATATTATATTTGATAATACTGATAGCCATTCTTGGGTACCAATACCTAATGTTACTTTTAGTTGGACCCTTGATGATGAAAGATATTCTGATTTCACTAATTGTACTTTTCAAAATACTTATTATGATGATCTTAATGATAACGTTTATGGTGGTTCAATCTATGTCAGAGATTATTTTAATATAAGATTTATAAATTGTTCATTCAACAATAATCGAGCAAAAGCTGGTGGGGCGATTGCTGTTGTAAATTCAAGTATATTAGTTAATAAATGCTTTTTTTCTAATAATGAATCACAACACGGTGGTGCAATTTACTCAGAATATTCATCTTTAAATATTTCTCAGAATCAATTTGTTCAAAATATTTCAACAAATAAAGGTGGTGCTATTTATACTGTATATATTTCTGATAGAAACGATAATGATTTATTAATATCAACTAATTATTTTGATAGAAATCATAGCAGTCGTGGAGGAGCTGTTTCATTTAATGAATCGCAAGGAAAGCTCTTGTTCATTAATAATTCATTAATAAATAATACAAGTAATTATGGCAATGGTTATTCAATTAGTCATTATTATCCAAGTATTAATGATATGTATATTAACAATATAATTTGGAAATCCAATTATCAACAAGCAAAAGATATAGCTCATAGAAGTCGTCATCTATATTTTTATCCAGAAAACTCTAATTTAACTTTTATTAATAACTATATACAAGGAGATGATTTTGGTATCTGCGGAAATGTAGACCTTAATATTGGAGATTATGATGGTTATGATAATATTAACATTATAAATGATTCATACAAAATTAATAATCTTTCAAATTGTTATAATACAGGATTGCCTTATAACAATTTAGTTATTCTCTTAAATGAATATAATAGACAGAACATATTCAACACTAACCATAATTTATTATATGAAGATATTGAATCTAAAATAAGAAATTTAAATAAAATTGAAATAGGTGCTTATGAAGTAATAGATACTGGTTTGAATCTTAATGATACTTCTGTATCTTTTTCTAGCTCTACACCAGGCGTTACAAAAAAAATTAGTATTGTTATCGCTAATACTGACTCAAATAATAATATTAACATCAATGATGTAAGAATTTTAGACTCAAATTTTAAAATAATCTCTCATCCTAATGTTGTTAATATAAATTCATACTCCACTATTGACATTTCATTTACTCCTCAAAAAATGTTTAATAATTACAACACTAAACTACAGATATATTCTAATGATCCTTTAAACCCATTGATAGAGATTCCTGTTTCCGGTAATTCCTTTTTACATTCTGGCTGGAATTGGATATCATTACCTACAAATTCAATTAATATAGATAATTTCACGAATGAACTAAATCCATATGGAGTAAATATATTAGGATGCGACGGATCTTTAAATTTTATAAATGATAATTGGGTTACTAATGGATTTACATCGTTAAATAATAAAAAGTTATATAAAATTAACATGTCATCAACATGTTCAAATTTTGACATAAATTTTACTCCCACTGGAATAACTAATACAAATCCTAATATTACACTTTATCCTAATGTTGATAATTGGGTAGGATACTGGAAATCAAATCCACAAAATATTGATATTGCTTTTGGATCAAACTTTGATATGGTATTATCTATAAAAGCAGAAAACTGGTATTATACAAAACCTCAGCAAATAATTAGGAACGGTTTAGAAGCTGAACCTCTTCCTAGTCATAAGATTAGACCTCTACATTTTGGTAAAGGTTATATTGTGCGAGTTTCAAGCATTATAAGAAATTTTAATTGGAATTCAACTAATATTATATCGAGTAATTCTGAACAAATAAAACCATCATACTTTACTTATAATGATAGTAATGAATATCGAGTTGTTGATATTATTAATATTAACGATGATATTCAAGAAATTGGGGCTTTTATAGAGGATACTTGTATTGGAGCTTCTACAGTAGAAAATGGAAATGCTCAAATTCTACTATATGATACTTTAAATAAAGACGATTTTGATAATATTCATTTCCAAACATACACAAATAATAAACAAAATCATACTCAATCTTTTTATTACTTTAACAATATAACTAATCTATTTGAAAAGAAAATATCTATCAACAACAATTTGGATTATTATTTAATTTCTTTCTCTAAAGTTGTAGGAGAGGATGTTCCCTCATTATCTATTTTAATGAATGTTTATCCTAATCCTTTTACAAAATCATTAAATATTGATTATCAATCAAAAACAAATGATAAAATCAAGGTTTCTATATATAACATTAAGGGCCAAAAAGTAAAGTATCTATATGATGGAAATATAAAAAAAGGCAGTAATAAGTTTAACTGGAATGCTGAAGATAGTAAGAATAATTTGGTTTCATCTGGTATTTATTTTGTAAAAATCACTAACTCAAAACAATCATTAATAAAAAAAATAATATATTTGAGGTAATATAATGAAAACATTATTAAAGATTAGTACGTTATTAACAGTACTAGTCATTCTATCTTGCTCAAATGATAGAATGGATATTTTAAGTCAGAAAGCAACAAATAGTATTACTGTTGAAATTAGTACATCTCAACAAGTTATAGTTACAGTATATGATTTCAATTACAATTTAGTAAAAACTCTACATGATGGATA
>JALNXV010000164.1 GCA_023230175.1 Candidatus Cloacimonadota bacterium | reverse complement strand
TACTTCCATCATATTTCGTTAAAACCATGTTTATCACTCCTCATGTTTAATTATATTACTGGTTCTAATTTATAAAAATTGTTATGCTTATTCAAATAAATAACAACAACCTTATTTATAATTGTCTGAAAAAAAAGACCCGCCATTTCATGGCGGATCAGTGTTTAAAGTATTTAATTAATAGATAAGTCTTATTTTAATTACTTACTTAGATTCAGAACCTAAATCAGCTAACATCACACAACATGATTCACAGTAAAACACTTTATTAATGACTGCACCCTTAAAAGGATTAAACGTATTAACTAGTTTTTCTGAACCGTCCTCAAAGATAATCTTTGGAGTTCTATAAGCAAATCTATAAACTAATTTCCCTGTTTTTAATTTCCCATTACAATAGGGACACTTTTCAATTATCATACAATTTATCCTCTCTTATTAATAATGTAATCTGTTAGAATTCACTTTAATTATATCATACAAAACTAATATTTAATAACTGGATTATAAGAGGTTAGTTATGTTTTTTTTAACATTAAAAAAGACCAACATTTCTGTCAGTCTTCAAAGTTTTGATAGTCTTAAAATTTCAAGTTTTCAAAATAATAGCTTCACAAATTTTAGATGTGAGGCGTTCGGTGTGGATAATTAATCTTTTTTCTTCGGACTTTTTTGGGGAGGTGAGTCTATAATATACTGCTTGCTTGTCATTGCTTTAGATGCTGATTGAATTGGTTTCTGTATTGGATTATTACTTTCTGTTAGTGGTTTCATAGGTTGTGATGGTTTAGATGGTGGTTGTACAGGTTTACTTTGATTTGAATTGTTCTGATTATTTGGCATATTTTTTTCTCCTTAAAAAAGTAACGCTATTAATAGAAACACTATTGTTGCTATTATAGAACAAACTAGAAAAATAAATACCTTTTTGAAATATAGGTTCTTTCTCTCATATTCTTCAATAATTTCAACATATCTTTCAGCAAGGAATCCTTGTGCTAACTGATTATACAATTCTTCCTTAGCTTCTTCCTTATTGTCACTGTTTTGAACTGATAACTCAACATATGGTTGATATTGTTCATTAGTCTCAATTGTTCTTAAATTTTGAACAATATCTTTTGGTTTATATGACAATTGATTTGATGGCACATATATCATCAAAAAAGTAACCAAAGTAATAATAAATAATACGGCGGATAAAGTAATTATTATTATTTTGGTACACAAATATTCTTCAGAAACACTAAAAATTAGTGTGGCTAGACCTGTTATCAAGGGTACACTAAAACTATAAAAAGCAAATGCTCTATTTCTTATTTCATTTTTACGCTTTACAACATTTTTGTACTCATCTAATGCATATGTATACATCAATTCATTCTTTGTCATTTAATCACCTACCTATATAATAACAAAAAAGACCCTATATTTCTATAACTTCTCTATTAGTATCATACACATATTCATCTTTTTTTCTATGAGTTTCTTTGTTGTGACATCTTCTACATGTTCATTCTAAATTATCCAAGTTTAATGATAAGTTCATGTCATTGACATTTTATTCAGCTAAAGTAATTTTATGATGCACATCTTCTATGATTCCACATACTTAACACATTTATAGTTTTCTAGTTGTATCTTATATTTGCGTTGTTTTTGCTAGATGGATGAATTATAAAATTCTTTAATGTTTCTGACTTCTCAATCTTTTCCAAGGCAGTTCATCTATAAGTACTCCAATATGTCCATATGATAGTAATCATAAAAGTCAGTTATACCAATGGATACCAAGTTCACTTTCAATAACCCCTATACCACATAATCTACTTGCACGTTTTTTCATTATTATATATATTTGAGTCTAATTTTTCAAGTTCCTGTAGAAACTTTACAAGTGATGTTATTTTCATTTAATAATCCTCATCATAGTAATCATACTAACTTTCATTTCTTGCTCATATTATTCAGTAGAACTGAGTAATCGTTCTTGTTATACTTGCTTGTATGTGGATTTAACTGATAGTCTTGCAGTGTTTGATGGATTCTGTCAAAATCAAAATATGAAAATCCTTTACGTACTTCATTGAGTGCTAAAGAGTTAAGATATATAGCATCTTCAGAGTAAATTTTGTTTATTTTATATATGAAAGTATCTTCTTTCGAATATTGCCCTATAATTCTATATTTTACACTTGGAGTTTTTATTGCATTCTCTTTAATCTTTGAAAACTTTACCATGCTATCTAACATTTGTAATTCTTTTCTGCTTTCTGGTCTAAACCCTACATGATTTAATAGAAGCATTAAATGAGGAGTAATAGGAAACATAAAGTGTGGATAAAGATTCGCTCCATTTATCCCAATTGGGAAAATCTCTGCTGTTGGATAAACGTCTCCAATAATAAAATCTTGTCCTCTTGGTGTAACAAAAGTCATATAGTATCCAGTAAGATGCGACCAAAAGTCTGTTTTAATAGTCCAACTTATTTTATCGTTCTTTTGTATATCATTATAGTTTTCGGTGTCTAATATCATTTCAATTTCTCGTAACCATAAATCAATATAATCATCATTAACAACATACTCTTTTAGATGTTCTTTAGTCGTATCATCAAAATTAGCATCAATATATTGTTGCTTTCTAGTTGAAGACCTAAATGATAACAAAAACAAGAATTTTCTTAATTTTTCATTTTCTGTTCTAGTTAAAACAATAGGATCTTTATCAACAATTTTTCCTTGAAATAATGTTGCTATTTCCGACTCAAACTGTGCAAATTTATTTTCTATAATTGCAGGGTCCGTAGGATGATTCTTTTCATCTCGATAAAGATTTTTGACCATATAAACAGATTTTGTGTTTCTAACTTCAATTTGAGAGGACTCTTTATTCCAATAGTATATTTGATCATTATTATGGGTAAACTTTCTCAATATAAACTGTGGTATAAAGTGATGTTTAATTGGCTCGTTCATACTTTTTATCATCCCTCCTTGTTTTACCCTTATTTACCAGATTTTGCATATCTATTACTCATACAGTATAGACTTTTCTCATTTAAGACGTCATAAACTGTAGTTATTGAATTGATTTGCTTAATAGTTTTTAAATGTTCTTTTAATTTTTCAAAATGTCCCGAAATATAACTATCACTTTTAGAAAAAAATAGAAATTTCTTTAACGTTAACCACATAAATTTATACGTTTCTCTTATTTTTATATTAGTTTAAAAGCATTAATCATATTGCCATTATTAAGTTGAAGTTTAATTGATGAAAACCGATTATTCGCTTCCATTTTATCTAGTACAATACAAACACTGTGTTTAGCTCTTGTTACTGCCACATAGTATTTTTCAGGAGACTTTAATGCTTTGTTACTTTTAAGAAGTTGGACTAACGGTTGATTTGGATATATCAGTATTCTGTCAAATGTTAACCCTTTAGATACTCCATAATTAAGTACCTCTGAATATTCACATTTTGTGCGTTTATCATATCTCAAAATCATAGGTTTGAAGCTATTATAATATTCATTTATATCAAGACTTGATATTATGAACACTCCCTTATGAACATCATCATTATCTTCTAGTGACTCAATTACCGGTTCGCTTGGATGAACTATGTTTGCTAATTTACAAATATCTGCATTACACCTTCTAGACTTGTTATCAACTTCCAGATTCACAATAGAATCTTTGTTCAATGATTCAAAGTATTGGAAAATATTCTTTCCAGTTTTATCTCTATATTTATTAGTATTATAAGTTTTATAAGTAGATTGCTTTGGATCACCCACACAATATGTATTGATGTCTGAATCGAATAAAACTTCAAGTATATTTATATCATCACCGGATAAATCTTGCACTTCATCGATATATATATTGTTATAAACTCTTTTCAATCTATTAATTACAGCATTTGATGATTTTTCATTTAACAATAACGCTAATCTTGACGCCTCATTGCTTAATATGTTTTTCGTTCTTGTAATATATCTACTTGTTGATGATATTGGCCTCTTGTTAATAAACCCATACGCTTTAGTAAAATCAAATGATTTAATCAAATTTATTTTATGAAAAAAAGAAGCTTGATATGGCTTAATCCAATCTGATAATAAAAATTGAAACCATGTCTTAATGATTATATTTTTATCTAAAACACCCAAATTTTGTTTCTTATACTCATTAATGATTGCTTCTTTTCCTCTATTCGTATATGTAATCAATAATACTCTTTTTTCTTGACCTAGATTATTTTTGGCATTTTTGCATATTTTGAATGTTTTACCTGAACCAGCCGCCGAAATAATCACTGTGTTATTTAATTGCATTTAAAATGTATTCCGGGTATTTAATTCTTTCTTTACTGTCAAATACTCGGAAACTCCATTCTGTTTTATTATCTTTCATGAAAGATATAATATCTTTTTTTGATTTATTTATCATACTATTATTCTTAGAAACTACCAATTTGAATTTATCCCAATCATCAGGAGCAATATTCGCTTCAACAAGGCTTGTTTCTAATGTGTGTAATTTTTCATCAGTTTCATAGCAGAAAGTTATATTCTCTTTATCGATATAATCAGCGTATTTTTTTATTATATTCTTATCAATATCACTATCATTATCCGTAACTACAACTGTTTTCTTATTGATCTTTAGTGCAATTTCTAAATAACGTTTAAATGCAAGTGAATCAACGGATATAACATCAATCCCGTCTTCGATAGGTAATTTCCCATGAATGTCTTTATAAGCACGTTGAACAATCAGTTCATCAGATGGTCCTTCGACAAGTATTGCCTTTTCGCTTAAAATAATTCGCAAAGTATCATATCCTGGTAGTTTTTTAAAATACTCTTTCGTATCATTAGACAAAGTTAAAAGATTTGTATTATCAAAATTGCCGAGTACAATCAGCTTTCCAAGATTAGATTTATTAGCTACAAAACTACTATGTGTTGTTATGAAAATTTGGGACGTTGTTACATTAACAATTTTTTTAATAAGTCTACTCATATTTACATATGACAGATTGTTTTCTGGTTCTTCAATTAATACTAAATTTGTAAGATCACTATTGTTTCTTAATGCCAATTCAATTTTAATGCTATTTTGAGTTCCATATCCTAGAGTGTCAATTGGATTTTCATCAATTTTTAATGTTACATGCTTTTTCCATTCATCTACTGATTCATCATACAAATCTATAGACACACTTTTGTCATTAAGAATATGCTTGTCCTTTTGCAGTGACTCATTTAATTTCTTAATTTGATCACTTTGAGCAAATTTGTCTCTATTACTGCGATATTCTATACTCAAATTTGCTTTATCGGTAGGATCAAGATAATCTGCTATATTAGAATCTACATACTGATATACATATCTTGAATAGCTATTTCTGGATGCATCTAGATATGCAGTTTTAAAAGGTGTTTTTCTATATTCTATTGGTATTCCACTAAAATAGTATTTAGATATCTTATAGTATTCGATAGGAATTTGAGTTATTTCTTTTTTTAATAATCTATCTTTAAATTCCGTTGCGTATGTTTCATCAAATTCAAGTTTCATTTGCATGCCGGGACAATCTTCGCCCAAAGTATTATTAGATCCAGAAAAATCAGCAAAACGATCATCTTTTTTTCCATATATTTCAATCGTAATTTCCGGCAAAGTGGGTGTGTTGGTCAACAAACTATCTATAAACTTTTTTTGCGACTTCATATTAAATAAGTTCATTGTTAATGCTCTGTCAACATATACTCCAGATATTTTTCCTGTGGTTACTAACTGAAGCGCATCAAGAATAGTACTCTTGCCAGTATCGTTATTACCTACAATAATATTCAAATCTTCATTAAAATGAAATACTTTTCCAGTGTCATCGTACAACTTAAAATTAATTATTCTTAGTTTCTCTATAATCATTATCCTTACCTCCTAAATAAAAATAATCTTTGTAACAATTGCATAATTCCATCTTTCTCTAAATAGTGTACTTCTTATGGTGTGTATTTACTCATTTTTTCTCGATTTTGCATGCCAAATACCCCTTAGAATATACAATTTTCCCATTTAAGACATCATAGATTACTATTATTGAAAAGATAACCTATTGATTTGCTTTGTCATTAGTGGCAACAATTCCACGATCTTGCAACTTCATTAATTCTTTGCACAAACGGTCAATTTCGAATCCATATATTAAGTTTTTCACATCAATAAAAATCTCTAGATATTGATCTGAGGTCTGAAGAATTGGGAACTGCTTATTTATTTTTTTACAAATTATACAAATATTATCAATTAAACTTTGAAGTTTATAATAATCAGAAAACTTCTTCTTCAAGTAATCATTATGCAAACTCTGGATATGAAGATAAAAATCATTATATATTTTGAGCGTCTCTTTTAATCCAGGAACACTGTTTCCAGGAGCTTCATTAACATTTTGTATTAGTATATGCATATCACCAATTTGGTCAAGCATAATTAAGTATCTTTCTTTTAAATCGTTTTTCTCTGTGTGAATTGACAGCACCCAAGATATCAGATTTGAAACAACTATAACAAGCATACTAGCAATGACTCCAGATGATACCGCTAATCCAACATCAAACACATGAAGCCATATCAAAGATAGCCCTGCAATAATAGTAAGGCCAAACGATATTAACATTGATCTAAAATAAAATTTTTTCATACTTTCTTTCCCTTTCGTGATTTATAGATATTTACTTGATTTTTAACTTGCTAAGACTATACAAAGATATTCTATTTTCTTGCTAAAAAACTCGTGAATCGTAATATTATTGGTGATATTAACTCAAAGTATAGTTTTTATGAATCATCATATTTTTTCAAGCCGAAACCACTTATTTCCTTTTTTAAGCTTAAATAAAACTTCATTTTCATCTTGATATCTTTCAGTTATATACTTTCCATACCTTATGTTAATAAAATCTATAAAGGCTCTTAAGTTAAAATAGTCAATTGGTTCTTTGCTTATGAGTACGTACTTATATCCTTTGTCATATCTTTTTTTAACGAAGGCTTGCACATCTTCAATAGTTAAGCATCCACCAACAAATTTATTCCTCAATGTTTTGGGAAACGTGCATTGTTTAACTGCTCTGTAAACAACTGCTTTTCCCCTAAAATCAGGAAAGTTTTCATATAAACTTTCTAGAACTTTTCTATGCTGATCAGTTGGATAATTTGATGCAAGATAAGAATTCAATAGTTGAGATAATACGTCTAACCCTAAATTCTTGAAATAATCATCATAATCAAAAATTGTATCATTCATAACAACACCATCCAGTTATCATTTTGCTTTGTTTTAAAATAGTAATTAGATTAATGTGTACCTATGTCAAGGATTAAGTAATAGGTTCTGTGTTCAAGTATTGAGCTGCTGACTTTAAATTAATAAGTCTTCACTTCTTAGCTCTTTAAACAGTTTTATCGGTTGTTTTGTTTTCTATCCCTAATAATGATTCCTATAAATATTCATTAAATTCGTTGCTAGTTAATATTTGTTTTAACACGTATTGAAACACGAATAAATTAATATAACCATTTAATCTTCTAGTCGATACCCCTTTATACTTAGCCATAAAGAACTTAAACGATGAATGAAGACTATTTATCAG
>JALNXV010000163.1 GCA_023230175.1 Candidatus Cloacimonadota bacterium | reverse complement strand
AACATATTTTAAAGAAATAAAAATAGAAATCATTGATAAACTTAACCGTGGTGTGACAATATTTCATACTGAGGGAGGTTTCAGTGAGAAACAAAATAAGACATTATTTTGTGTTTTAACAAGAAGGCAAGTAGGGACTTTAACGGATATTGTTAAAGATATTGATCCGGATGCTTTTATGATTTTAACTGACGTTTCAGATGTTATGGGCTTTGGTTTCAAATCAAGACATTTAAATCTTTCAGATAAAAAGAAAAAGATATTAAAATGAAAAAGATGTTCTTTATATTTTTATTATTATTTTTAACCTTAAGTATTTACGCTTCTGAAGCTATACAATTAGCGAGGTTACAGTATGAAGGTGGTGGAGATTGGTATAATGACCCTGAAATCATACCTAACCTGTCAGAATTCATTAATGATAATATTCCAATAAACTTAGATAAACAAGAAAAAGTTCTTACTTTGACAGACAATGATTTATCAAGATATCCATTTATATTTGTCTGTGGGCATGGTAATATTTTATTCAGTGATGATGAAGTAAACAATTTACGAGAATATCTATTATCAGGTGGTTTTTTATATGCTGATGATGATTATGGGATGGATGCTTCTTTCAGAAGAGAGATTAAAAGAGTTTTTCCTGAAAAAGAATTTGTAGAATTACCTTTAAATCATCAAATATTTAATGCTTACTATGAGTTTAAAAATGGTTTGCCAAAGATTCACGAACACGATCTTAAAAGACCTCAGTTATTTGCTTTATTTGATGACAATGGCAGGATTATGGTTTTATATTCTTATGAATCTAATATAAGTGACGGTTGGGCTGATTATAATACTCATAATAATCCCGATGATGTTAGACAAACAGCATTAAAATTTGGATTAAATATTTTTTTTTATATCTTTAACGAAAGAATTTAATCAATGAAATGTATTATTGCTTCTGATTTTCATTTAAAATATTATGAAACTGAAGAAGATAAACAAAGAAGAAATATAATTGAACAATTTTTAACATCTTTGATTGGTAATACAGATTGTTTAATACTTGCAGGTGATATTTTTGACTTATGGGCAGAATGGGATAATGTTATAATAAAACAATATTTTTCTGTGTTAAATATCTTTTTTAATCTTAAAAAAGCCGGGTGTAGGTTAGTTTTCCTCTCCGGTAATCATGATTTTTGGTTAGATGGTTTTTTGTCAGAAAACATCGGTTTTGAGATATACCAAGACGATTTTTGCGATACAATTAATGGGAAAAAAATATTTGTAAGTCATGGTGATCTTTATACAAAAAATGATATACGCTATCAAATCTTTAGACGTATTATTAGAACAACTTTTGTAAAAAAAATATTTAGAATAATTCATCCGGATATTAGCCTAAGATTTGGTCACTTAATGTCAAGATCTAGTAGAAGCAGAAAAGATTCCATTCAATTAATTAAACAAAAAGAAAATGGTTTGATTCAAAAAGCAACAAATCTATCTATAAATAAAGATTACATAATTATGGGACATTCTCACAGACCCTTAAAAATTCAGATAAATAATTCTGTATATATAAATTCCGGTGATTGGATAAAAAATTATACATATTGTATCATTAATGATTCAACAATCGATTTATTAAAATTTGATCCAATTTAGAGGTTATATGTTAATACATAATTTATTCATTGAAACAGCAAAAAGATTTCCCAACAAAACAGCAGTTATCGAACAATCAACAAATAAAGAAATATCATACGAAAACTTATTAATAGCAAGTTTAATAATAAAGAAATATTTTAAAAATTCCAAAGGTAGATATATTGGTTTAATGATACCCCCATCTTCAGGTTGTATGATAGCTATGATGTCTATTATATTTGCCGGTAAAATACCTGTTTTGATTAATTATGCTACCGGAGCTATTAATAACTCATATTATGCTCAAAAAAAATGCACCTTTAAAACTATTGTTACAAGTAAAAAATTATTGGAAAAGTTAAACTTAAATCCAATACCGGGTATGATTTTTATGGAAGATATTGCAAAAAAGGTTAATATCTTTGATAAATTAAAGACAAAATTGCTTGTACAAATGCCCGAAAGCTATATAAAAAAACTAGTATATCAAGGAAATATTAATGATGATTTAGTTGTTTTGTTTACCAGTGGTTCAGAAAAGGATCCTAAAGCAGTTCAACTTTCACATAAAAATTTCTTGCATAATATCAAAGCTATTCAAAAAATTCTTAAGGTCAGTAAAAATGATATTTTTATAACTAATTTGCCTTTTTTCCATGTATTTGGTTTAACAATTAACTTTTGGTTACCAATCGTTTTAGGCTCTAAAATAATCACTACAATGAATCCATTGGACTATAAAGTAATTGTAAATTCTATAAAAAAATATAAAGTATCAGTATTAGTTTCTACACCTACATTTTTTTATGGTTATTTACAACGTTCTGTAAAAGGAGATTTTAAATCGATACGATATGCCATAGCCGGAGCAGATAAATTAGTACATCAAATTAGAGACGAATATAAAAAGATTCATAATATTGATTTGCTTGAAGGTTATGGGACAACAGAAACAAGTCCTGTAATATCCACTAATACTCCGGAATATAATAAATTTGGTAGTGTAGGCAAACCTTTACCGGGTGTTAAAGTTAAGGTCGTAGATTTGGAATCAGGGATAGAATTAAGTAACAATAAAGAAGGTAAAATTTTAATCAAAGGTGATTTGGTGATGAAAGGTTATTTTAATGATATTGAAGAAACCTCATTTAGATTACGAGATGGCTGGTATGATACCGGAGATATGGGACTTATTGATGAAGACGGCTTTTTATTTCACAAAGGAAGATTAAAGAGATTTGTTAAAATAGCAGGTGAAATGATATCATTAGTAAGTGTTGAAGATGCCTTAAATCAAATTTTGCCTGATGATACAATGTGTTGTGCTGTAGAGATTCCTGACCCTTTTAAAGGTGCTGAAATCGTTGCTGTAGTCACAACAACAGATATAAAACATAAACAATTAAGAAAACAACTATCAAAATTATTGCCACAAATTGCTATTCCAAAAAAGTTTTACGTAGTTGAAGACTTTCCAATGGCAACAAGTGGTAAAATAAATTTTAGAGCTGTTGAAGAAATATGTAGAAATGTAAAAATGGAGGAATTTTGAAAATCGATTTACACCTGCATACAACTTTTTCAGATGGGAAATTAAGTCCTGAAGAATTAGTTCGTATGGCATACGAGAATCATTATTCATATATATCAATAACTGATCATGATACTTTTGGAGGTTATCTTGATGCACAAAAATATTTGAATAAATATAAATTAGAATTAATCCCCGGTGCTGAAATTAGCACAATCTTGGATACAACAGAAGTACATATACTCGCTTATTATTTTGATATTAATAATGATAAATTAAATAGTTTATTAAGACAAGTTTATGATAGTAGATACGGTAGGGCAAAACAAATGGTGAAAAATCTTGACACATTAGGAATCAACTTAGAATGGAAAGATGTATTAATCTATGCAGGTGAAAATAAATATATCGGACGACCTCATATTGCCAGAGCTTTAATTGAAAAAGGTATAGTTAAAAGTATCAAAGAAGCCTTTGATAGATATTTGAGTAATGATTCACCTGCTTATGTTCCTAAGTATCGTGTTGATACCGAGTATGCTATTAAAGCAATTCAAGAAGCAGGCGGAGTAGCTGTACTTGCACATCCGGGAAGATTACCGGATGACGCTATGGTTTATACTTGTATAGATATGGGTATTGATGGAATTGAAGTTTATTATGCCTCACATGCTCACGGTCAAACAAGGCTTTATGAACAAATTGCATTAGAAAATAATTTAGTTAGAACCGGTGGTACTGATTTTCACGGTAATGAATTTTATTATATAAATTATTCAGCACCGGATATATGCATAAAAGAATTAAAAAAAGCATATAATAAAAGACATATAAAAGGATAATTTAATGGATAAAGATTTTCTTGAATTAGATAATTTACCAATATTTTTTACATTCCCAAGATTTATGAGGTATGTAACTCTTGTGATAGGGTTTATGTTATTAGTATTTTCGTTTTATGTAGTTTTTACCCAAATTAATGGCGATTCTTCAACTTTTAAAAAGATATTACCATTTATAATTATGTTTTTGGCGGCTGATTCATTATTTAGAAATTTATTTTCGTTGAATAAAGTCAGTATTTATAAAGATAAAGTAGTCTTTTCATATATTGCAAAGAAGAAACTTATAGTTAACTGGAGAAAAATTAACAAACTCGAAACATATCAAGGTAAAGGTAAATTTTTTGTTCTGTATTATTATGATAATGTTAATAGTAAAGAAATCAAAAAGTATTATATACCTATGGCTTATAACAATATTCTTGAGATTGTTAATTATATAGTTTATCTTTCAAATGATATTCAGACAGATGATTTTGTAAAGAGTTTAATTTATTTAAAACCAAATATTGAGGGGAAAAATGACTAAGAATAATAAGATCTATTTATTATTATTGTATTGTATATCAATGATTATATTATCATCTTGTATGGCTGGAGGTGGTTCTTCAAGTATTGGAAACCCTGCAGGCTTTTTTAAGGGAATCTGGCATGGTTGGATTGCACCTTTATCATTAATTTTGAGTTTCTTTAATCATAATTTATCAATATATGAGATTAATAATGTAGGTTGGTGGTATGATTTTGGTTTTTATATTGCTGTAATTAGTCCCATAGGTTCATTATCTTTGAGTCGCTCAAAAAAGAGCTAAAAATATTATTTGCTTATTTGGTTTAAAACGATACATTTTATTATATATAACAATAGGAGAGAATTATGATTAGAAAACTCATAACTGTTTACGGTATGACATGTGAAAATTGTAGAAAAGTAATAATTAATGGCTTAGAAAAGGTTGAAGGAATACAAAAAGTATCTGTTAAATTACCTAATAGACTTGTAGAAGTTGAATTTGATTCTGACGTCATAACGCTTGATCAGATAAAAAAAGTGATTCAAGAGTTAGGTTATGACCCAATGTAATAATTATAAAAGAATTAAGAATATATGGAGGAAACATGAAACATGTAAGATTTAGTGATGTACTTTTAGAAGATGTCAATGTTGATGGAGCTAAAAATGCAAAAATTAGATGGCTTATTAGTAACAAAGATGGTGCTGAGAGATTTTCAATGAGAATGTTTGAGGTAGCTCCTGAAGGCAATACTCCTTATCATATTCATGATTTTGAACATGAAATTTTTGTTTTAGATGGTCAAGGTATGTTGGTAACTGAAAATGGAGAATCTCCTATGAAACCTTGGGATGTTATATATGTAGATCCTAACCTTATGCATCAATTTAAAAATACCGGAGATAAACCTTTAATTTTCTTATGCTCTATACCAAATGAAGTTAAAAAAGTTCCCAAAAGAAATCCTTTCGGTGGCGGTAAAGTCAATAATTGTTAACAAATATAGGTATAATAATGAATAAAAAAAATATAAAATTTCTTGAGCAATTAACTCAAGAAATAGGACCTTCTGGTCAAGAATTCAAAGTCCAAAGAATTTTCAAAGAATTTGTTAAGCAACATTCAGATGACATTATAGTAAGTAAATTACAGTCAGTAATAGCACATAAAAAGAGTTCAGGTAAGGTTAAAATTCTTTTTTCAGGACATTCAGATGAAATTTCTATGTTAGTGAAATATATTGATAGTAACGGGTTTATATATGTTTCTGCTATGGGTGGTATTGATCCTATATTATTGCCCGGACAGAGAGTTTTTATCCATCATAATGAAAAAAAAATTATGGGAGTTTTTGGCAGAAAGCCTAAACATTTACTTAAGGATTCTACTTCGGAAATTAAATTAAGTGATCTTTGGATTGATATTGGTGTTAATTCTAAAGAAGAAGCTGAAAAAAAGGTTTCTTTAGGTGATGTGGTATCGTGGGAAGGTAAATTCCATCTTTTTGATGATAATCATATTATTTCAAAAGCATTAGATAATAGGGTAGGTGTTTACATTGTTGCAAGAATCCTAGAATATCTTTCAAAAGAAAATATTGATGCAGACATATATAGTTTATCAAGTACCCAAGAAGAAGTTGGAGCAAGGGGAGCCAAAACAGCAATTGCTTATGTTAATCCCGATATTGTAGTAGCCATAGATGTTACCTTTGCCTCTGATTATCCGGGTATGGATGAAAAAGAAAATGGTGATATTAAACTAGGGGGAGGACCTGTATTAACAATAGGATCAAGAATTAATCCTGCTTTATTATCTCTTTTAAAGCAAGTTGCCATAGATAATAACATACCTGTCCAAATTGAAGTTTATCCGGGTAGAACCGGAACTGATTTAGATGTATTGCATGAAGAAGGTTTCGGAGCAGCAGGATTATTAGTATCAATTCCTTGTAGATATATGCATAGTCCAAATGAAATGGTATCTTTTAATGATATTGAAAGTACTGTTAAATTATTATCAGAGTTTGCAAAACAAGTAAAAGACTTAGATATAATTAATCAAATTTAGATAAAAGTGATGATGGTATATTACTGTCATCACTTTTTACTTTGAATATTTATTACAATGATTCTTATTATAATAAGCTAAATTAATAAAAATATATTTATTTAAAAAAAAGTATTGACAAAAAAAAGCCCTAAGTAATATTGAAACTAAAGTTTATAAAAAATATTGGAGGATAATCAAAAATGCCTAATCACAAATCATGCGAAAAAAGATTAAGACAAGATGAAAAAAGACAAGCAAGAAATAATTATGTCAGAAAGACTTTAAAAACATTATCTAAAAAAATGCATTCAGAAATGGATTTAAAAGAAAAACAAGATTTATTACAAGAAGTATATTCTCAATTAGATAAAGCTGCTAAAAAAGGTGTTATTCATGCAAGAACTGCTTCAAGAAGAAAATCAAGAATTGCTCAATACATTAATTCTGAAGTCAAAAAAACTGAAACTGCATCAGAATAATTAAGTTTTTAGTTTATTATAAATAATTTAGGCAGTTAATTCTGCCTTTTTTTAATTAAAATTAAGGAAAAGGTATGTTATCTTTTGTAAAGTCATTAAAGGATAAAATTGCAAAGACAAGAAATAGTTTTGTCGGTAAAATTGCTGAAACACTTGCATTAAGGCCTAAAATCGATGAAGCATTAATGGAAGATTTAGAAGAAATATTAATTCAAGCTGATGTAGGTGCAGAATTATCTTATGATATAATTGAAGAATTAAGAGACGAAATAAGAGTAAAAAACATTAAAGAATCTATTGAAGTTCAAAATATTTTGTTTGAAATTATAAAAAATAAACTCATACAAGATTATGAAAATTCTACTTCATTTTTCGATATTAAGTCTGACATTCCCCATATTATGTTAATTGTAGGAGTGAATGGTACAGGTAAAACCACTTCTATAGGTAAGATTGCTAATCAATTTAAAAAAAGAGGTAAATCAGTATTATTGATAGCTGCTGATACTTTTAGAGCTGCAGCTGTTGAGCAGTTAACGATTTGGGCACAAAGATCAGATATTCCCATTTTTAGGAAAGATGAAGGAGCTGACCCTTCTTCAGTAATTTATGACGGATTATTAAGAGCTAAGGCGGATAAAATTGATATAGTTTTG